>JAHFAF010000256.1 GCA_023250715.1 Pseudobdellovibrionaceae bacterium
AATACGAACAGAACCAGTGAAAGTAGGGAAATAGATTTCATTAGAGCCTCCATGGAGGCCCTTTAACATAAATGATGCAGTGTGTAAATCTTGAGGCTATCGAACGCAGACGCGATTTCGCCCCTGATTCTTGGCATCGTAGAGGGCTTTGTCGGCGGTAGCGACGAGGTCTTCCGGCTGCTTGCTAGTGGAGTCTAAAGTTGCGGCCCCAATGCTGATGGTGACCGGAATTTGGCGGCCGTCGAACGTGTAGTTGTGCTTTTCGATGGCGGAGCGAATGCGTTCAGCGACATCGATAGCGATTCTCAATGGCGTTTCGCGCAAGACAAGAGCAAATTCCTCGCCGCCGTAACGGCCGAGCGCATCCTTCTGACGAATCATCTTATTTTTAATGAGGCTGCAGGTTTCCTTCAGAACATAATCCCCTGCCGGGTGACCGAAGGTGTCGTTCGTTTGCTTGAAATGATCGATATCGAGCATCAACAATGTAAAAGGAAGGTTTTTCGCCTGGGCGCGGGAGAATTCCTCGCCGATGAGATCGGTGATGGCCTTTTTATTGAGCGCACCGGTCATGTCATCGGTGGTTGCTAGATCGTACATCTTTCCGTAATGAATATTCTCTATCTTTCCTTCTTTTAAGAATTTCAGAATCGTATTTCCACAACGGATGAGATCTCCGTCGTTCAAAGGGACTGCCGCGTCCACCTTCACGTCATTGACGAAAGTCCCGTTCGTGCTTCCCATGTCCTTGCAATGGATTCCGTCCTGAGACATCGTGAACTCGGTGTGTTTTCTCGAAATGGACGTTTCCCCGATACTGATATCGGCACTCAGATCTCGGCCGAGCACCATGGATTCCTTTGTAAGAAAAAAGGATTTTCCCAAAGGCTTTCCGGAAATCACGACCAAGACCGGCGCCGAGGATTTAGCTTCCTCGAGCCGAATTTTCAGTGTGTCGCTTTCTGCGACTTCAGTTTTGTCCACTTCCTTTTCGTCGGCCATACGAAAATTATAACTGAAACCGTGGCTTAAAGCGATTGACGCACAAAGCTGCTAAGCTTTGAGGCTAGCCTCCAATAGCTTCTTGGATTCCTCCACACCGGGCTGGTCGAAGGCGTGAATTCCGTACAGCTCTCCGGCAAATGCACAGGCGACCTCTTGAAAAAAGAAAAAGGCTCCCAGTGTTTTCGCCGTGAGTGCGGGGAATCGGAAGCGGTAAGTCGGAACTTCAGAGTTTCTTAAGCTCTGTTCCGTCGCCCGGCTCGCCTTCACTGCAATTTCAGTAAACGTGTGGGAATATAGAAACTTGAACGAAGGATCCGCCGCGAAGGAAGGCTCTCCTATTGTCGGAGCTTCTTTCTCATCGAGTTCGATGAAGCCCACTACTTTGTCGCGCGGCCCCTCCTTCAAAAGTTGAAGGACGGAATGCTGATCGCTTGTCCCTAAGGCGGCAACCGGAGTGAAACCCCGCTTCTCTTTTCCCAGGCTCTCTGCCCAGAGCTGGACATACCAATCGGCAATCGGCTTCAAATTCGTCGCGTACGGCATGAGGTATTGAATCTTGCAATCCCCTTCGGTGTCCCAAAGAAAACTCGCCAGTGCATAGAGGTAGGCGGGGTTTTCCGCTGGTGCGAATCTTTCAAGAGAAGATCGCATCTCGCGCGCGCCTTCGAGAAGCTCCTCTGCAGGAAGGCCGCCTAAAAAAGAAGGAAAAAGCCCCACGGCCGTTAGAACGCTAAAACGTCCCCCAATATTGGCTGGCACTTCGAAGTTTTCCCATGCATACTTTTTGGCAAGACGTCTTAGCTCACCCGACTTCGGATCGGTAACGACGACAAAGCCTTTTTCCTTGAGTTGAGAGCTCAAATGAAAAAAACCGGATAGGGTCTCGGTTGTCCCACCGGACTTGCTTAGAACTACGGTGGCAATCTTGCGGCCCTTAGAAAAATGTTTAGCTTTTCTTATAGAGCTTGAATCGGCATTGCTTAGCCAATGAATGGGAAAGGCTTCCTGCTCTTCGGGAGCACGTAGCGCATCGAGAGTAGCGGCAGGGCCCAAGAAGGAGCCTCCGATGCCGATACAAAGAGCGCCTTGAAATTCCTTTCGGAGTTTTTTCGCAACGATCGCCATCCTTTCGATTTCCTCTAGTGGAGAATCTTTTGGCCAATCGTAGAACCCGACTTTTCCCGATCGAAATTTCTCCAGAAGAGCTTGTTCAGAGGTCGCCATTAATCCGCCATAAGCGGCCTGCCAGCTGGGGCCGCTCGGATTTTTCCACAAGGGCTCGAGGTTGAGCGAGAGTCCGGGAAGGTCCCAAGAGAGTTTCACAGCATCCGCTCCATTTCTCGTGTGATGACTAGTCTTTGAATTTGATTTGTCCCCTCTACGATTTGCAGGGCTTTGGCATCGCGAAAAAGCCGCTCGATCTCATGTTCTCGTCGATAGCCGGCCTCACCCATCCACTCAATTGCTTGACTCGTGACCCGCATCGCAAGATCGCTTCCCATAAGCTTCGCCTGTGCGGCGATGGCGGTGATCGACCGGCGTGCATCTTTTTCTAGCGCCGCGACTCGGATGAGGAGCCGGACGGCCTGGCATTCCGCATAGCCGTAGGCCGCTGCGTAGCGGACATTTTCGGGCATCTCTCCTCGCACTTCCTCGTAGTAGCGCCAAACGCGCTCGATAGCCTCGATAGCAAGCCCCACCCCGGCGGCGCCAATGGTAATGCGGCCTCCATCTAGCTGGGAGAGAGCCACGGCGAGCCCTTGCCCCTCGTCCCCTAGCCGGCGGTCCTCAGGAACAAAGCAGTCTTCAAAAATAAGCTCCGCTAGGGAGGAGGCTGAGAGGCCAAGCTTTTTTTCCATTTTGCCGATTCGAAAGCCCGGCGTATCCCGCGAAATGAGAAAGGAGCTAATCCCCTTCGTGCGATCTTCCGCGGTACGGGCCATCAAAAGATAAAGATCGGCGTGGCCGGCGGTGCTACACCACATTTTTGTTCCCGTAATGCGGTAGCCTCCTGGCACGCGCCGAGCGGCCGTCTTGAGGCTTGCGGCATCGCTACCGGAAGCCGATTCGGAGAGTGAAAAGGCACCCAGGTATTCTCCGGTCACTAGGCGTTTGAGGTATTTTTCCTTTTGGTCCGCAGTGCCGAATTGAGTGAGCGCACCCTGAACCAAGTTCGTGACCCCCGCGGTGACGGCCATGGCGCCCGAAGCCCGAGCCACCTCCTCGAGGCAGCCGTAATAGCAAAGATGGGAAAGTCCCTGACCGCCGAATTCCTCAGGCACGACGAGACAGGTGAGTTTTTCTTTGGCCATCTCGTTGAATGCCTCTCTTCGAAAGTGGGCATTTTCATCGTCTTCGATGGCATGAGGACGCAGGTGTTGGTCGCCAAAGCGCACGGCGGCGTCTCGAATTCGTTTTTCGTCTGTCTCGGGAAGTGGGAGAAACACTAGACCCAAGATTTATTCTCCCCAGGCTCCAACGAGTTCTTTGGCAATGATAAGGCGCATGACCTCGTTGGTGCCGGCGCCAATTTCCATGAGCTTGGCGTCGCGCATGTAACGTTCTACGGGGTATTCTTTCATATATCCATAGCCGCCTAGAATTTGAATTGCGTCCAAACCGGCCTTGGTCGCAATTTGCGCGGAGAAGAGTTTCGCCTTCGCTCCGAGGCTCATCGTATCGGCCCCTTCGTCGTAAGCGCGGGCGGCGGTGTAGCAAAGAGCTCGACCGGCGTCTAATTGAGTGGCCATTTCCGCTAGCCGCTCTTGAATCATCTGGTAGGAGGAGATGGGGCGACCGAACTGAGATCGTTCGCTCGCATATTTAGTTGCATAAGCGACGCTTGCTGCTGCTAGCCCAAGAGAAATTCCCGAAATTGTGATGCGCTCGATATTGAGGTTGTGCATCATGTGAGAAACGCTTTCATTTTCCTTTCCCACGAGGTTTTCGGCAGGGACCTCGCATTGGTCAAAGATAAGCTCAGAAGTGGGGGAGCCGCGCATCCCAAGCTTGCGCAATTTGTTTCCTACTCTAAATCCCGGCATCCCTTTTTCGACGATAAAAGTGGAGAGCTGTTTCTTGTTCTCTCCTGTGCGGGCGTAGACTACGAAAACGTCCCCCACAGGTCCGTTCGTGATGAACATTTTGGTGCCATTCAAAATATATTTCGCGCCCTTTCTCACCGCGCGGGTTTTCTGGTTCAAAGCATCGCTTCCGGCCTGCGGCTCGGTCATCGCCATGCCGCCTATCTTTGCTCCGCTGATAAGACCGGGGAGAAATTTTTCCTTCTGATCCTCGGACGCGTTCTCCTGTAAGTTATTCACGCAAAGAATGGCATGGGCTAGATAGGAGAGGGTGGTAGAAGCACAGCCCTCGGCAAGTTTTTCCATGACGAGCGTGGCTTCCAAAGCGCCTAGGGCCGATCCACCATACTTTTCGTCCGCCGTGATGCCTAAAAGACCCATTTCGGCGATAGCCTTAAATCCTTCGTCGTTGAAACCCTCACTCTCGTCTATTTTTTCGGCGTAGGGTGCCAACTTTCGGCGAGAAAGGTCGGATACTGATTGCGCCAGCATTTTTTGATCGTCAGTCCAGGAAAACATTATTGGTCGGGCTCCTCTCTACGCCGTTCACGCCCGCCATACCGCAGGTTTCGAATCAGCATCTCCTCAATTTCCACCTTCTTGGTGAGCTTTTCGAGGCGGCGCACTAAGGGATCGAATTCCGGAGCGGCGAGCTTGCCTTCTTTCAATTTCTCGAAAGCGCCTTCTCCAAGTCGTATGAAAAGGCGGCGGCGTTCTGCCAGGAGGTAAGCCCCCTTGGTCATCAAGACTCCCATGCGCCAGGCTTTGAAGAGCCACAGACGAACGCCGTCCGTGATACTTCCTACCCGTTCCATTAATCCGGTCGTCTCTAGTCTTTTCATAGCTGCTGTTATTGTAAAGGGCCCGCCCAGTGAACCAAATGCGCTGCACTTTTTCAAGATTTTCGAGCCCTTGAGGGATAGACTTAATCCATGTTGCGCTTGCTCTTCATCGGCCTGCTCGCCGGGAATTTGACACAAGCTGCCGAGGCGTTTCGAAAGTTTGTTCTCACCCCGGCGGATGTGAAGACTATTTTGAATCGGACCTGTGTTTCTTTTACCGCGTCTTTGGTCAATGCGAACGGGGAGCCTGCTACGGTCGACCGGGATAAAGAGATCATTCTCACTAGCTCTGCCCCCTCCACCGAGTTTTATGCATTCTTCACCCCTGGCTGCGTATCCCAGGTAAAAGGGGCAAGTTGGCTCATGAATCCGGGACAGACCACGTTTCGCTTCTCTGTTTTTGAGAATTTGAGTCGCATGCCCGGAAAGGAGCGCGACTTACCCCATCCAATCACTGTCACTGTATCGGCGCGCGGAGTTCAGGCGGCAAAGCGGGATTTAATTGTTCGTTCGAATGATTGTGGCTATGCGTGCAAGGAATCGTGCATCGAAACCCGCGCTCAATGTACCAAGGAGTGTGGCGGAGTAAGCGAAAAGGAGAAGATCTCACTCGACAACCAGCCTCTTCGCCAGTGTTGGAAAAGCTGTTATGGGGGAGAGGAGTCTTGCCTTTCTCTTTGCGTGAAACAGGACCAGAAGGTGGCGGGGGGGTGTACGTCGGGTTGTGCTGAGCTCTGCGAAGAGATATTTTCCACCTGTTTCGGCCGCTGTTATTTCCACGAGGAAAGTCGCAACACGAGCCTCGGTGCAAAGTGCGTTTATGATTGCCACAGTTTTCTCGATAAATGTTATCAAGTAACCTGCCGCTCGTAGGAACTTATACATTTGTATAAATAAACTTTGTCATTGTAAAATATCTATGTATTACTTTTGAGCGGTTGGAGTTAGGGGGCTTAACATGTAATGGAGGGCTTCCATGAAAACCGTTTTCATTTTCTTTTTCTTTTGTGTCTTTCTTTCATTCCCGGCGCATGCATTCGACTCCGAAAACTTCATCGCTAACGAAGAGAATGTGATGTTCTCTTCGCTTCTCTCTCCTGAAGACGAAGTGCTCCCCAGGTGCAAGGCGGAATGCCCCGACAAGAGGAGTACCTGTAATGTGACCTGCAAGGTGGGCCAGAGCGCTAATTGCGGTCTAACTAACGATCGGTTTGGAGTTTGTACTGCGAATTGTAACTGCAAGTAAGTTGGAATGCGTTTTCCCAAGCGACACTCATTCGTGCCTTAGGCAAGACGGGGTGAATTCAAGTGGAATACTCGCGACTGAATTCTGTTTTTTTCATGGCATGACTCGTGCTCCCTACCAACCGAGGGAGAGCGTTTTGATTCGTTGGTATACAGGCCTCTTTTTTCTCTGGGTTTTCATTAATGGAGTGCGATCGGTTAGTTGGAGACGCTCTCACTTAGATTTCGAGATCGAATCGGCCGTCCAGTTTGTCTGACTTTGCCAACTCTTCCACCTCGATCGGCGTCAGATAATCCAATCGCGA
>JAHFAF010000257.1 GCA_023250715.1 Pseudobdellovibrionaceae bacterium
GAGCTCGCCTTCAAATGGTTTCTTTTGAGGGAATTCATCCTCGGAAAAGAGGAAAAAACCCTCGTGCAAATACCGAATCAGTTTCTGCTGCTCCTCACTTGCATTAAGACAGAATTCCAAAAACTCCTGTAGGTAGTTAGGAACAACCGAATCTCTGAAACCTTCTCGGAGTCCGCTCTCGATTGTCTTATTGAGATCCAGGTCAAGTGCCTTATCCAAGACCGACCCTTTGGAGGGAAGAAGTGATTGGAGTTCTTTCCCGAGATCGGCCGAACTGATCGAATCGTTGAAGCGACTAAAAACGCGCCCCGTGAGACTTCGAATGGGAGCTGCCGATTCCAAGTTTTCCGATCCCACTAAGGTCCACATAACCTCGTGAACGAGAAGTACGGCCTGATCCATCACTTGAAGGGTTTTCCAAATCGCCTCCACCACGTGGACTTCGTTGTGCGAGTTGATGGCAATTTGAGCCTTTTTAAAAGCAGTGACGTTTACCTTGGTCTTTCCTTCGTCCCCGGTTTCCACGAGCGAGTACTTCGAAAAATACCAGCGCAGCTTGGAAGGGCTTTTTAGGGTGGACTCTAAGAGGTCCGCAGTCTTCGGGAGTTTCTTTCTTAACTGATCGATTTTGTACTGGACGAATTCGAAGGCCTGCTGCTCCTCCGGGCGAAACTCGTGTTTGTACTCAAGAGCATCGAGAAATTTCCAGCCCAAATCGGTAAGAAACCCCACCCCACCGTTTCCGGACCTATCGCCTGCCGATGCTACGGCTACGACGAAAATAGAAAGAAGGGCTATTTTTCGGCCTAATTGCATAAGCTTCGCTGCGTTATACAGAATCCGCGGGGACGATCTCAAGGGGCATTAGACTTTTCTCGCGACAATTGAGCTAACCCAAGGTAATACTTTGGCTTTGTTCACTGGCCCGTCGACAAGCGGTAAGTCACTGGATTTTGATTCCAGTATTCCCAGGTTCGAATCCTGGCGGGCCAACTCCTGAGGCTCTAGGATCGAGAAGACGTACAGTAACAGTGTAGTCCTTGCCGGCACTGTGGATAACGTACGGACTTCCATCCTGTGATTTGAGCGCAAAGACACCTGGCTGCACTTCCGTCCCATGCGCCTGCATAAATTCTCGATTCGCCTCGTCAGTCACGGCCACTATTTCTACTTTATCCGCTTCGAAATGAGGGCGATTAATTTGCAAACGAAAAAGTGCGCTCTGAAGTTGTCGGCTTGCTTCTACAACCAAATCGTACGTCATCTTTCCTGACTTTATCTCGCGAATTCTATATTTCGATCCCAGCATCGAAATCGCATCAGGCATCTTGAGATTGAGATTAACCGCGTCCCGGACGCTCGGGTCTAATAATCTTTCAACACTCCGATCGCCCACCGCCAAAAATTCTTCTCCCTCCTCGGAAAGAACCTTAAGGGCATGAACCTCGAACAACTCGCCCCGGACTCTTCTCTCAGGTTTTTGTGTGCCGGCATCCGCAATCCATTCCACCCCGCCATTGAATAGAAGGCCGTCATGACTCTCCCTTATCTTGATACCCATTTTTCTCAAAGATGCCTCGCTCTTCGAAAAGGCTTCATGTTCCCGAGGGGAAGGCACTCTATCCTCTCTTCGATCAAGCCCCCGCTCGATGGCGTTTACGTAGAAGAATCGTTGGTCTTTTAGATTCCGGTGTACCGGAACGATGAGATTCCGATTTCTCGACTTGAGCGCTTCCGAGGCCTTTTCTATATCCGCAACATGGTAGGCAGCAGCCAAGGTATTTTCCAGAAATCCGTCCGGTACCAGGCCTTCTGTTTCGGAAGTCTTTCTCCAGGTCAAAATGAGCTGACGAATTTTCCCATGAACCACGTCCTTCCCCACGCCGGAATTTCTCGCAAGGGTTCGAATCCAGCCGTCCAACACGGGGTTGAGCTCAGACTGTGGGATATCTGTTCCTTCCTCGGCGAGAAAATACTGCACGCCTTGATAGAATTCCTCCCTTTCGTTAGAGCCGAGAAGTTCCCGCGCCTTTCTGCATAAATCGCTAGGAGGGCCAGCCATCAATAACGTTGAGGAAATCAAGAAAAGGGCAAGCAGTATCGCTTTATTTCTGGTCATCTAGCCACCGCTGGTTAGAAGCCAGTCCCTCGATCCCAAGCTTTTCCCGAATTTCTTTTCTACGCGCCTGAGCCGCTTTCTTGCTTACCTTAAATAATGTCTGAAAATCTTTGAGGGTCACGCCATCAATCAAGTAGGCCCTCGCCATGGCATGATCCTCCGCCGAGAGCCTTTCAAGAATCAATTTTTCCAAGATGGCTTTCTGCTCCTTTTCCGCCGTCGCGTCTCTCTCCAGGTTTTCCTTTGTCTCTCGGCTCGCCACTTCTTTTGAACGGGATTCAAACGCGAGCCCACGCGAGTCATATTGGAGTGCTGCCATCTCCTTTCGTGCATCGAAGAGCCACTTAGTTACATCCCTCACGGAGGCTCCCAGCACCGATGCAGTTTCCTCAATTGAAAGCCCATCCAAATAAACAAGCCGAGCAGAGTGTTGCATCGATCCGACCGAAAGTTGTGCTACTAAATTTCCAACTACTTTCGGCACCTCTTGGGGATCGGTCACCTTTTCTCCCCACCCGATTGTTTTCGAGAGCGAGGTCCAACTTGGTCGACGCATGACTAAGGGGGGTAAGTTGCTGGGATTGAACTCAAACATTCTTTCCTGAATCTTATGCGACCTATCTCTAACATCGGCCGCCGGAATCCCTTCGTGAAGTTCCACCTCCGTAGGAGTCATTCCCTGAAAAAAAGCAAGTTCGAGAATCCTTTTGTCCCGTGCATCGAAGTCTTGCGCCACTTCGCGGATTTTTTCTTCCGTCCAACCTTTTGCCGTCAATGCGCCCAAACGCCCTCGCTGAATTTCATACGCT
This sequence comes from Pseudobdellovibrionaceae bacterium, assembly GCA_023250715.1. Taxonomy (GTDB): domain Bacteria; phylum Bdellovibrionota; class FAC87; order UBA2466; family UBA2466; genus JAHFAF01. The sequence continues at coordinate 2,929 of JAHFAF010000257.1, forward strand.
TTTTCAGGAAGGGCCAGCTGATAATTCGCCTGCTCGCGCTCTCGGATCAAGATGGGTAAAGAACCTCGCAGTTCTTCATCCCGACTGGTTTGTCGTTCGTAATAGGTCAGCAAATGGCGGCGAGTATTTCGCATCGACTCCACTATCGCCCGCAAAGGCTTATCTAAAATCTCCGCGATCTCCCTCGGTGTGTAACCATCCACGAAATAGAGGCGAGCAATCGCACGTTGATTGTCATGCGGAAGCGACTCAAGATATCTGGGAATATCTTCACGCAAAAAACGAATTGCTTCCTTCCCGCGGAAAATTTGTGACTTTGCCGTTCCGAGGGGGATCGAAAGCCTTTGCGCCACCTCTTCTTGGGTCAACCCTTCCACCAACGCGAGACGTGTCGCCTCACCAAAAGGCTCCGGCACGAACTCCGCATCATGCTTATTCCACCGCGGCCCAAAGAGCTTAGGGAATACAGCGGCCCGGGCATTAGATAAGAGGAGAATCGCTTCCTTCTTTTCGATTCCCATCTTTTGTGCCGCCATCTCGACTGGCATTTGCTGAATTTCCACCAACTCAAGAATTTTCTGATCCGCTGTGGGAAGTGGTTTCATTGCCTCGATAAGTTCTTTCCCCTGTTTCTCTAATTGCTCGACCGCGCTTTTCGCCCGATTGAATTTAACTTCCGCTTCGGTTCGGGAAAGGCCAGTGAGCTCTTGCACTCTCGACCAGCTGTGTCCTTCCACAAGCTTCATTTGATAGACGCGCCATGCTTCTTCTGGAATTCCAAACTTCTCATTGATATCCCAGCTGTGCTCCGCCCTTGGTTTTTCACTGAGCGCCACCGGCTCCGGGAGGCCTGGCTCTTCCCTATTCCCATTGAAGGACGAGGTGATTGGTTTTCCGTGATTTCTCTCTGCGCGCCCCTGATCGCGCGCCATATTCAGAGCAATGGACGAAATCCACGTTCGCAATTGGTTGGGATTCTGCAGGGAGCCAATGTTCAAGAACGTCTTTAACAAAGTCTCTTGCGCGATATCCTCGGCATCCTGGGGCAGGATAGAAAATTTATGTCTCAAAAGCTCAATCAAATAGAGGCGAACTTCCGCATCGAGCTCCTGCCAACCTCGCGGATCTCCCTGGCGCAATCGCTCCACGAGATCAGCATATTGGATAGCCTCGTCGGTGTGCCTGCATAGGCTTGTGGCGGGCGCACTAGCCCTAGCCATCGCAGACAAAATGAATACTACGTAAAATAAGGCCTTCACGCCCCCCCCCGTATGGGGTTAAGCAAGGGGTAGGCCATGGCAGGGGCCTAGGAGTGAATAGACCGTTCTCGAACCTACTTTTACTTGGACTTCCAACCCTGGGAATTCTCTATAGTTTTCTGACCCTTCCTGCTCCCAAGTCCCTTCTCTTTCGAGAGAGCCATCACAGAGAAGGAGCCTGGCTCGACCTCTATTTTGATGTAAACCCCAAAGGATTTTTGCGATCGGAAAAATACCCCGTGTCTTTCGCAGGCTATTTCACGGATGGAAAACTACAGCAGGAAATTCGCGGGGAGCAATTTCTTCACGGGGGAAAAGCCAAATACCAATTCGACGCCCCTCCGGAAATCACCCCGCACTTGCATGCCCTGGTTACGGATCTTTTGAAAGGCGAGTAATTTCTTTTAGGCCTTCTCGGCTTTCGGATAACCGCGGATTCCAGGTGAGCGCTTCCCAAAAACATTCCTGCGCACGTTCGGCAGCGCCGAGCCGAAGCCACGCAACCCCCAAATTGTGATGCGCCCTTGCGAACGCGGGCCTTAGTTGAATCGCCTCTTCGAGTGTCCTTACAGCCTCCAAATATCGTCCATGGTTGATGAGATAAACCCCGAGGAGGTTAATCATCTCAGGTTTCTTTTTCATTTCATCCTGCCCCTGAATTCCCAATCGAAATTCTTTCGTGGCTTCGTCCACTTTTTTCTGTCTCGCATAGAGATTCGCCAGGCTATCGTGAGCAATCCAGCTTTTCGGATTCACAAAAACAATCTGCCGGAACAAAGTGTCTGATTCCCCCCATAGATAAACTTGCGAAAGGGTTTTAAAAGAAAATAGGACTGCTACAATTGCGGCTGCCCCATATTTCCACGTCTTTCTGTCGACTGTAAGCCATCCGGTCCAAACCAAGGAAAGAGCCAGAATGGCGACGTAAGCGAACCGATCGGCAACCGTGGAAATATGTTGGTACATGAAGGGGATTAGTCCCAGCGCCGGAAAAAGGCTTGCAAAGAAAATCCATCCAATCGCTTTTTTTCCCGCTTTCTTGAATAAAAAATACCCAATCACAGGTAAAAATATCGTTGCAAAAATTTCCGGCCTCGCAAGAATTCTGGCCGGTGTTCTCCCATAGTCAAACGCCACCTGAATCGGAAATAATATTTTTGCGCAGTAAAAGGTCAGCGCGTCCATCGCAACCAGAATTCTGGAAGCCCAGGGAATCTTTTGCACAAGCCACACAGTTGAGCTTTGGTTCGCCATCGACTGGACATAGAGAATCGGTAGACAAAGCGCCCAAGCAAGGAAGGAAGCCTTCTGCTCTGCAATTTTCCTCCAGGGTTTTACAAGGAGGGGAAAGGCAAGCCACACGAATGCAACGTTTGGCTTCGAAAGAACAGCGAGCAAAAAGAACAGCACGGAAAGAGCCCACTTCATTTTCCGGTGCGTCTTCGCCCATTGAATATACAAGAGAAGAGAAATCGCAATATTGAGTCCCGAAAGCACATCCCGCATTCCAGTCAACCAAGCGACTGGCTCCACATGCATGGGGTGAAGCGAAAACATCATAGCTCCCCAGAATGCCGCCGCAGGGCTCGCAAATAATTCAAAGAGAAAAAGAAAAACCGCAAGCGACGCCAAACAATGAAAAATCACATTCGCCGCGTATAAAGGCAGGAAAGAATTCACCTGAACGGAAAGTTTTCTTAATCCAAACCAAAGGGAAGAGGTAACGGGAGTGTACGCGTTGTGCTGGCTCTCAGTCCAAATCTTCGTGAGAGCCGCCTGCCATGGCAGGGCAAGCCGCGCGTTCGCCTGTAAGTGGATCACATCGTCGAAGCGAAGCTCATTGATGCTAAGAACGCCTGCGAAAATAAACAGGGTCCACAAAACTAAAATCCCACCTAGAGTAACCAAATAGACTCGCCTAGCCATGAGTGTGGCAATTCTATCGCGGGAGGAGTCGCATAGCACCTCCAAAGGTGCCACTCACGATAGCGCCGTCGTAGCCGATTTCAGTCGCGGCGTAGAAGCTGTTGTATTTCAGCCGATCGGCTAGCGAATAGCGGAAGGCAAGATTTCCCGTTTCCCAATTCACCCCTTCCATTGTCCATTTTTCATCGTGTTGCCCAACGTAGTAAATGAGGCCTGTGCGGCTGCTCATGGTAGGTATCCCGTTCGGGACACTTACGAGTTGATTCGACCAGACAGAAAGAAAAGTGTGCTGCCTTTCATCCCAATGGAACTTTACCATGCCATAGGGGGCAATTTTCTTGGAATTGGATAAA
>JAHFAF010000258.1 GCA_023250715.1 Pseudobdellovibrionaceae bacterium
CGAGAAGATCGATATCGTACCCTGGGATGAGAATGAGACACGATTCGTCTGTAATTCGTTGGCCCCGGCCGAGGTCGTAAAAGTACTTCTCGATGAAGATAATCGTGCGATGGAAATTGTGGTCGCGGATAATCAATTGTCGCTTGCTATTGGAAAACGCGGACAGAACGTAAAACTTGCCTCCATTCTCACGGGGTGGAAGCTCGATATTCTTTCCGAAACGCGCATGACCAAGCGGCTCGATGACGCGAAGGTCCTCCTCATGAACATTGAGGGGATGAATGAGACGCTGGCGCAGGCGTTGTATCAACACGGATACACGGTTGAGCAACTTGCCTCGAGCGATGGAGCGGCCCTGGGCCAGGTGCCGGGCGTGAACCCGGAAAAGGCAATAGAGTTGAAGGCGAACGCTCAAAAAATGATCGACTCTGGAAAATTTGCGGAAATCCGAAAACATCAGGCGGAAGCGGCCAAGGCCGCTGCAGAGAAGTCGAAGATGTCCACGGATGAAGTTTTTGCTCGCTTGAAGGCGGAAGTGAAGGCGCATCAGGAGCGGGAAAAGACGGAAAACAATGAAGCGGTGAAGGCAGCTGCCGAAGCCGAAGAGGCCCCGAAGGAAGCGGTAAAGGCAACTGAAGAGCAACCGAAGGAAACGTCGAAGGAATAAATGAGAGAAAAGCTCAAGGTCTACGAATTAGCTAAAGAGTTGAATGTCGATCCTCAACATCTGGTCGACGTCGTTCAGCGATTGGGAGTGGATGTTAAGAATTCCATGAGCATCATGGGGTCCGAGGAAGTGCGCACGGTAAGAGAGCACTACCGAAAAAATCGACCGCTTGCCAAGTCGGTGGCTGCGGCCCCGATGGTGGCAAAAAATCCCATCACGGAAAAGCGCGTGGGAGCCACGGTTATTCGACGGCGCGCGAAAGCAACGGAAGAAAAAGAGCCGGAGCTAGTTCAAGAAGAGACTCAGGAGCCGGTCGAGGTGGAGGTTCAGGAGGAAGAGGCCGCACAAGAAGAGGAACAGGTAGAGGTCCAAGCAGAAGCAGAGGAAGAAGTTGTTGAGGCGCAAGAGGGGCCGACAGTTTCTCAGCCAGCTCAGGAAGTAAAAATCACGGTACCGGCAGCTCCCCCGAAGCCGAAGCGAATTTATAGTTCCATCATCAAGAAAGTCGGGACCGAGCAATTCCTGACCGAAAAGGTCGGCCCCAAGGTCGAAAAGAAGGAAAAGCCGAAAGAGGTGATTCCTTCAAAGACGGCGAAGCCCTCCACTACACCAGCGCCCACTACTGGACTTGCTGGCGGATTGAAGCGAATTAAAGAGATTGAGCTCGCCCCGGCCACAGAAGCGGCGAAAGATGCAACCAAGCGACGTCTAGTGGAAGGCCAGACGGCTGTTTTCAAGCGCCATGATTATTTAAAGAGGGAGCTCGTTCACGCCACGAAGAAGAAGAAGGCTGTGGCGAGTCGCCCTGCGTTGAAAACCCAGATCACTAAGGCCGCCGCCCACAAGCGAATCATTGAGATGGGCGAGAACATCACGGTCGCCGAGCTTGCCAAGGAACTTGGCTCTAAGCCGGGTCCATTGATTGCTAAGCTCATAGGAATGGGAGTGACCGCGACCATCAACCAAACGGTGGACCACGATACAGCGGCACTTGTCGCTCAGGAATTTGGTTACGAGGTGAAGCAGAAGGTCTTCAAGGAAGAAGACTTTATGCCCACAGTGGATTTAGCTCCGGAAAAGCTGGCCGCTCGGCCGCCCGTTGTCACCATCATGGGCCACGTGGATCATGGAAAGACTTCTCTGTTGGATGCTATCCGAAAGACGAAAGTCGCGGCAGGAGAAGCGGGGGGAATCACCCAGCACGTCGGTGCCTACACGGTTCAAGTCCCTAAGGGGAAAATCACGTTCGTCGATACTCCCGGCCACGAGGCGTTTACTGCGATGAGGGCACGAGGAGCGAAAGTCACAGATATCGTCGTCATTGTCGTTTCGGCAGTTGACGGGGTGATGCCTCAAACCTTGGAATCGGTCAGTCATTCCAAGGCGGCCAACGTGCCGATCATCGTTGCAATCAATAAGGTAGATCTCCCGGAAGGGAATCCGGACCGCATCAAGCAAACGCTTGCTGGGCATGGATTGAACCCCGAAGAATGGGGAGGGGAAACGATTTATGTTCCGGTCTCCGCGAAGACTGGCCAGGGGCTCGATCAGCTTTTGGACAGCATTCTTCTTCAGGCCGAAATGCTTGAGCTTAAGGCGAACTTCGATGTTCCCGCTCGGGGCACAGTGATCGAGTCTCGATTGGACAAGAACCGCGGGCCGGTGGCGTCCATCTTGATTCAACATGGAAAGCTTAGCTCAGGCGATCTTGCCGTTTGTGGAAATACCTATGGAAAGGTGAAAGCCCTTTCCGACTCGCTTGGAAAACGGATAACCGAGGCCCATCCGGGAGATCCGGTAGAAATCCTAGGTTTCCCCGAAGTTCCCGCGGTCGGAGACGACATGTTTGTCGTTGCCGACGAAAAAACGGCCCGTGAATTCACTTCTCAACGCATCGAAAAAGGAAAGGCTAAGGCTGCGGAATCCAGGCCCAAGATGACGTTGGAAGAGATGATGGCTGCTCCCACCGGCGAGAAAGAACTCAGAGTCATCTTAAAGGCGGACGTTCAGGGATCGACCGAAGCACTAAAGGAAGCTCTTTCGAAGTTCCCCACCGATAAAGCCAAGATTAAGATTCTTCATACTGCCACAGGTGGGATTACGGAAAGTGATGTCATGCTGGCCGCTGCCTCTCAAGCCGCCATTCTAGGTTTCAACGTCCGGCCAGACATTAAGGCGCAGAAATTGGCCGAGGTCGAACAGGTGGAACTAAGGACTTACACTATTATTTACGACCTGCTCGACGAGGTGAAGAACCTGCTCGAAGGTCTTTTGGACAAAATAGTGAAGGAAAAGGTCATCGGCCGCGCCGAGGTCAGAGATATCTTCACGATTCCCAAGGTGGGTACCATCGCGGGAAGCGCTGTCATCGATGGAAAGGTGATCCGTGGGTGTTTCCTGCGTCTCTTGCGCGATAGCCGAGTGGTCTATACGGGAAAAATTTCTAGCCTTCGCCGCTTCAAAGAAGATGTGAAGGAAGTGGCTTCTGGGTTCGAGTGCGGTATCGGCCTAGAGAATTTCAACGATCTCAAGCAGGGAGATCAATTTGAGGCGTTCCTCAAGGAAGAGTCGAAAGGGACGTTGTAGCCGTGAGTAGTGCTAAAGACTCTCGTCGCACCCAGCGAATGGCATCGCTTTTAAGAGCGGAGCTAGCACGTCTTCTTTTGGAAGAGGTCTCGGATCCGAGTTTGCACGAAATTTTGATCACGGACGTTCAGATCACCAAGGATTTGAAAACGGCCCGGGTGTTTTTCTCTCCGCAAGGGGAATATAGCCCGAAGCAAGTAAAGGAGACTCAAAAAGGTTTTCAGCGAGCCTCCTCGTTCTTTCGTCGTAAAATTGGGGATAATCTGGAGTTGAGGCATGTTCCCGCACTTTCCTTTGAAAGAGATGGGCACGGGCAGACGGTATCGCGGTTGTTGAATCTTTTTGAAGAAGTTGAGAATTGCGCCCATGAATGAAAGCGTTTTAATCATCGATAAGGTCCCCGGTCCCACCAGCTTTGACGTCGTTCGGGCGATGCAGCCTCTCATCGACGGCAGGAAAGTCGGTCACGCGGGAAGCCTCGATCCTTTTGCGAGTGGAGTGTTGGTTCTTCTCGTAGGAAGGGCGACGAAACTTTCAAATGCGCTATTGAATGCGGACAAGAGTTACCGCGCGCTCGTGAAGCTGGGAGAAGCGACCGATACCATGGATCGCACCGGGCAAGTTTCTCAATCTGCCCAGGTTCCTGATCTCAGCCAGGATGAGGTGGAGCGGGCAGTGAAGTCCTTCGAGGGGACCTGGAACATGACGCCGCCCATGTATAGCGCGAAGAAGATTCACGGGGTTCGGCTGTATGAATTGGCCCGGCAGGACATCCACGTGCGGAGGCTGCCTATTCCCGTGGAGCTCCACAGGATGGAGCTCTTGAAGTGGGAGTCTCCGTATCTAGAATTTGAGGTCGAGTGCTCGAAAGGGACGTATATTCGTAGCCTAGCCGATGATTTGGGACGAAAATTGGGAACCGTGGGCCATTTGGCTGAGCTGAGAAGACTCAGCTGCGGGCCTTTTCGGCTGGAAGAGGCGATTTCCCTGCAGTCCATCGTCGATAAGCCGGAGGCGGCGCTGCGTGATGGGTACCAAAACTTCGTGCGGTTACTGCGTGCGGAAGGGTTGATACGTAAGCCTCGAGAAAACCAGAGGACTTCGTTTGCCAATGGCCCGCTCTGATGTTATGAGCAGGCAACAATAATAGAGTTAGAGGTAAGACAGTTGAGTCTAGCTAAGCCAAGAAAAACGGAAGTGATTACCGGGTACAGAGTCCATGAACGGGATACTGGATCTCCGGAGGTGCAAGTGGCGCTCCTGACTGAGCGAATTAATGCGCTAACTCCGCATTTTAAGAACCACAAGAAAGATCACCACTCCCGTCGCGGTCTACTCCAAATGGTGGGGTCACGCCGTCGGCTACTGGATTACCTCAAGCGGGTCGACGCCACCCGATATAAGGCGTTAATCGAACGGTTGAACATAAGAAAATAAAACTAATCCCCGTATAACAATAATGAGGGGACAGGCCTGAACGCTGCATGACCTTGCGGCGATTTGCCTTACAGAAAGACGAGGAATGGAATGAGTGTGGTCGAGGTAAGCACAGACTTAGGGGGCAGAACTCTAACCTTACAGACAGGAAAACTAGCAAAACAAGCAGATGCTTCGGTGTTAGTCCGCTACGGCGACACCATGGTTCTCGTGGCAGTAGTCGCCGCGAAAACTCTTAAAGAGGGGCAGGACTTCTTCCCTCTTACGGTAGATTTCCAAGAAAAATATTATTCGGCGGGAAAAATTCCAGGCGGATTCTTCAAAAGAGAAGCGAAGCCTTCGGATAAGGCGACCCTTTCGGCTCGCCTGATTGACCGGCCTTGCCGGCCTCTATTTCCTGAAGATTTCATGTGCGAGACGAACGTTACAGTGACGGTTCTCTCATATGATTCGGTGAATGATGCGGATATTGCTGCAAGTATCGGAGCGAGTGCGGCGCTGCATATTTCCGACATTCCTTGGAGTGGCCCTGTGGCTACCTGCCGAGTGGGGCTTATTAATGATGAACTAGTGATCAACCCGCCTCCTGCGGACTTAGAGCAAAGTTCAATAGAGCTTTTGGTCTCGGGTGTTCGTACTGGCGTAGTGATGGTCGAAGGCAGTGCTAAGGAAGTTTCCGAAAAGCAGATGATGGATGCGCTTGATTTCGCGCATGCCAAGATGAAGGCGGTGTTCGATCTCATCGACGAGCTCCGTGAAAAGACGGGCAATGCCACCAAGCGAGAGTACGATAAGCCGCTTAGGGATGACGACCTCAAAAAAGATATTAAGAAGTATTGCGCGGGTCCTTTTGAGAAAGCGTTTTCCGTTAGAGAAAAGCTTGCCCGCTACGAGGCGCTGAGCGAGCTAAAGAAAACAGTTTCCGAAAAGTTCGGCAAGACGGAGCCAAAGACGAAGGAAGAGGCGGCTCGCAATGGTCTGGTTAAGAATTATTTTGAAGAACTGAAAGGTACCTTTGCGCGAGAGCTGACTCTTTCCACAAAAAAGAGGATCGACGGAAGGAATTACTCGGACATTCGAGACATCACCTGTGAAGTCGGCTTATTGCCCCGCGTACACGGCTCGGGCTTATTTACCCGAGGCGAGACGCAGGTGCTGGCGGCTATCACGCTAGGGACTTCTGACGACGAGCAGAAGATCGATTCTATCAGCGGGAACTACCAGAAGACGTTCATGCTGCATTATAATTTCCCGCCATTCTCCGTGGGCGAGGCCCGGCCACTTCGGCCGCCCGGTCGACGTGAGATTGGGCACGGCTTTTTGGCCGAACGGGCGCTGAGCTATGTCATTCCGCCGAGAGAGCAGTTCCCTTACACGATTCGGCTCGTTTCCGAGGTGCTTGAGAGTAATGGTTCCTCGTCGATGGCCACGGTATGTAGCGGCTCGATGGCGATGATGGATGCCGGAATTCCGATTCCTAAGCCCGTCGCCGGAGTCGCGATGGGGCTCATTAAGGAAGACAAGCGCTTTGCGGTTCTCTCCGACATTCTGGGTGATGAAGATCACTTAGGGGACATGGACTTCAAGGTTTGCGGAACGGCCGATGGTGTTACCGCCTTCCAAATGGATTTGAAAATTGGTGGCGTCTCTCGTGAAATCATGGAGCAAGCCTTGGAGCAGGCCCGAGAAGGCAGGCTGCATATCTTGGGCAAGATGAACGAGACGATCTCACAGGCAAAGGCCGAGTTCTCGCCCTATGCGCCGAGAATTTT
>JAHFAF010000259.1 GCA_023250715.1 Pseudobdellovibrionaceae bacterium
TCCTTGATAGGGCAAATCCCCGCTGAAGAAAGTGGCGGCAACCGGAAAAAAATCCTCAAATGCATTCACGCGATCTTTAACGAGTGGAAGGACCTGTTTGAGATACTCATCGGAAAAAACGGTTTTCTTAAGTCCCTCTAGAAACTGGTCTTCACTCAATTCCTTCAGATATTGGGAGTTCATCCAGAGGAGCTTCTTCAAATCGAAAATGGGACCGCCCAGCGAAAACCTCTGCCAGGTGAAGGTATCAATCATCTGCTGCATCGAAAAAACTTCCTGATCTCCGCCAAAGCTCCAACCCATCAGGGCTAGAAAATTTCTCAGCGCAGCGGGAAGAATTCCTTTTCGCTGGTAGTAGAGGATACTCGTCGGGTTCTTGCGTTTGGAGATTTTGGATTTATCCGCGTTTCTAAGCAAATTGAGATGGGTGAAAGTCGGCGGAGTCCACCCGAAAGCCTGATAGAGAAGGATATGTTTCGGTGTCGAAGAGATCCACTCCTCGCCTCGGATCACGTCGGAAATTTCCATATAATGATCGTCGACGACACTCGCCAGATGATAGGTCGGATATTTGTCGGCCTTTAACAACACGAGATCGTCGAGAACGGTGTTCTCGAACTCGACCTGCCCACGAAGTTCATCCTTGAAAACGGTCTTTCCCTCACGCGGGGACTTAAACCGAATCGTATGAGGGGTGCCCTTTTTGAACTCCTCTTGTACCTGATCCGGAGTCAAACCGCGGCAATGGCGATCGTAACCTGGAGGCTGTTTATTCGCCTGCTGTAGGCGACGCACGTCCTCCATCCTTTGAACGGTACAGAAACAAGGGTAAGCGTGACCACCTTCAATGAGCTTCTGAGCTTCCTTCTGATAGAGGGGTAAACGCTCGCTTTGTTTATATGGAGCAAAGGGGCCGCCTTTATCGGGGCCTTCATCCCAGTCCAGACCAAACCACTTTAAAGCAGAATAGATTTGATCTTCGCTCTGCTGCCGGTAGCGCGCTCGATCCGTGTCTTCTATACGGATGATGAATTTGCCGCCGTTTTTCTTGGCAAACACATAATTGAAAAGGCCGATGTAGGCGGTACCGATGTGAGGATCGCCCGTTGGGCTAGGAGCAATGCGGACTCTAGGAACAGCCATAAACAGCTACTATAGTCGCACCTTAAGCGAGGTCAATCAATGGAAGGTTGGGTTTCGGCAAGATCGATCTCTGTTTGAATGGACTTGGCCTGTTTGTAGAAATCCTTATAGGCCTCTGGATCGACGGAGCTCTTAATCTCCTCTTCCGTTGCGGGAGAGAAGGTCTCTGCGAATGGAACTGAAATAGAAGGCTCTTCGTTAGCCACTTCTTTAGAAGAGGAGACAAAGCAGGAAGTTAACATGCAGGACCAAAGAACCAGTAAAATGAAGATAGAGTAACGCACTTTAAAACCCTCCTAAATGATTCCTAAAAAGTTGGGGATGTACCCCGGGAAAATCTGATTCAATTTTTCTACGGGAATATTCTGGTACTTCACGAAAAGCTCCGCGAGTACATCCCTGTAATCGACGGTAACCTTGACGTCCCCCTGTTCGAGATCAGTCAAATTCCAGTTACGCTGCAGCACGCGCTTTCCTTGAAGACCTCCACCGAGAACCATCATTACGCCTCCTCTTCCATGATCGAGACCCGAAGCGCCGTTTGCGGTAACGCGCCGGCCGAACTCGGACATGACAACCACGCGCACATTGTTCCAGAGTCCCGCCTGCTGGAGATCGTGGGCAAAGGCTCCGAGCGCCCGATCGAGCCTACCCATCAAATTGAAAAAGCTTCCGTCATTCGCGCCTAGGTTGATGTGATGGTCCCAGCCATTAATATCTATCGTAAGAAATCGAATTGCGGGGTCCGCTTTGAGGAGTTTCGCCCCGTTATAGAAGGAACTCATGCCCGCATAATGATGGAAATTGTCGCTCAATTTGCCACCGAGGGGAGAAAACTGACTGGCCGGTAGTTGGGCGGCTTCTCGAATCACTGAGAGACTCTTTCTCGCCCGATTTCCGTTCTTCCTTAGGAGATAATCCACCCATTTTGGCTCGGCTTGAATCACCGCTTCCCACATTTTTTGTAGGCGAGATTCCATGCTCAGAACAGAAGTAATTCCCTGGGTGGTCAACGAGACATTCAAATCCGGAATGGCCACAGCCGATTCACTCCCACGCAGGGAAAGAGGAAGGCCGTTTGAAAGAGCCGCAGAAGGAACTCGACTCGATTGCAGGTTGTCCGGAATTTGCCCGAGAGCCCGATTCAGAAAGCCTCCTGAGGCAGCGCCCCCGAGGGGATTTCCAGAATCGATGAGATCCTGTTGTACGAAATGGGAACGGGTGGAGTTGGGAGAGCCGGCTCCAGGAATAAACATAAGATCTTGCTGCCCCCACAGCGCTAACAGCCTTTCACAAGTAGCGTTGATGTCGAATTGACTATTTCCCGGCAGTGCGTGGGAGTTCGTAACGCGAATGCCGGGTCTGCCATTGGCGTAAACAAGGTAGTTGGCGGTCTGGGTGCTGCTCCCACTTTTGTGAGGGGGAAGAAGAGAAAGGCCGTCCATTCCCCCTCTTAGAAAAACAAATACTATCGCTTTTTGTGGGCCGGGCTCACTTCCGGTGGCGCGCGCTATTTGAGGGAGCATCATCCCTCCCACCGCCGTCGCCCCGGTAAGAAGAAAGTCTCTTCGATTGAGAACCAGGTTCGTCTCGGTGAGTTTGCTTGTTCTATTTCTTCGCTTACTCATACTCGTCCTCTTTTTTTCAGAATTTTAAGAAGTCGGCGGAACCGATAGCCATTCCTGAGATTGTCCGCAGGGGTAAATAGTTCCTAAACAAAATGGGATTACTTGATGTCCGATCCGGGCTAGCTCCTCCGACGACAAATGCCCCATCGCCATCGATTAAATCGACGGGAAAGTGGTATCTAGAGTTAAACGGAAGAAAATCGAAAATGACTTCGAAACCGGCCTTTCCCCTTTTTCCCATTTTATTCGGCGAGTAAAAAACACTTTGCGCGTAGCTTTCCCAATTCTGGTACTGCTCGGCTCGAGCACTATCTTGGGGGCCGTGGTAACCCGCTATCTGGAACCCATAGCGAACGGAAGCCATAGCGGCGCTAGTCGAGCCCCAGATCACGCTGTTTTGAGGGAAGCCCGTAGGAAAGACGTAGTAGAATAATTTTTGTCCCATGCTCTTCATGGTGCTCAAGCCATCCTCAACTTGTCCGCGTTGGATTGTATCGATGTTGTAGCCGACTGCGCGCAGGGCGGAGGAAACAAACCTGAGCGGTTGCTTCACCTTTGCCCGGTAAGCATCCCTCGACCAGAATTCAGGACTTGAGAGCATATCGACGTAAATATCCAAAAGTGTGGCATCAGGTATTTTCATAGAATCGGTTAGTCTCTGCACGGCAGATTGTCCCATTTCGGAGCTCAAGTCCTCCGTGATAAAAACCCGGGTGAGTTTTCTTGCGATGTTCTTTGATGTTTTTGGGTGCTGGGCCAAAAAGTGAAGAAAGTCTATTCCTCCCTGCTCACCCTCCTCAAATGTGTGTCTCATCACCGTCTTCGGGCCAGGATAATGAGTGGTTGGGCTAAAAAAGAAGTAGCGACCGACACCCGCTTCCTTCTTTATTCCCCAACCGGTTAGAATTTTGGCGGCCTCCACTACATCGCCCTGATTGTAAGTGGCGTCAGTTGAAGTATCAGATGCCGCAACTCCCAGCGAATGGAGCTCGATTACCTCGCGGCCGTAATTCTCATTCAGCTTCGGGAGGACCTTTCCATTCGACAACTTCACCACGTGGTTCAGATAATTATCAAGATAGATGAGCATTCCAGGATGATGAGCCGTTACAAGAAGGAGATCGGAAAACTTTCCGAACATATGGCTTGCGATGGCGTTGCGGTAGTCGGAAATGTCGGGGGAGACTTTTTCTCCAAACACATTGAAATGGTTGAACCAAAAATCCAACATTACCCAGAATAGGGGTGAGTTATCCAAGGTCGCATAGAGGAAATTCTCTGCCTGCTCCGCGTGGATAAGCCCATTGCGAAACTGCATGTACCGTGACCTAGCCGCGAGCAAGAAGTCATAGAGTGACTTAGGGGGAGTCCCTCCCCCTTTCAGAATGGCATCGATCTGACGTTTGCTATTGCCGATTTCTGTTTCACTGTTGATACAAACGGTGATGATCTCCCCATAGTTCGATCCGGCCAGAGGGTAGAGACTCTCGACCTTTTCCTGAATTACAGCCTGGTTTTTTGATCGCCTTCCCAACATCCGCTGAATGTAGCCGGCAAGGATGAAATTAGTGGCTTGAACGTCTATCGAATTGTCTGATCGCCGAAGAATGAACCAGTCCGCCCGAAGGTTCGAGGCATTCGTTCCGTAACCCAATCGATTGAATACATGTTGAATCTTCTCGAACGGAGTTAATGGGGATTTTTCCAATGCATCGTAAATCCGCTCTCGTGTGTCATCTATTCCTAGTACGGGTCTAGCCAAGAAGATTGCCGCTAATACAATCCATAAAATCGAAATGCGTTCCATGTTTATTTATCCTCTGGCGACAATGCAAGGGGGGAGCGACGATTCTCAGGATGCCAGCGAAGCATTGAGATTTCATTGAGAGCGCCCTATAGTGGCAAAATCATGAATGTCCGACTGGACGAGCCCATACCAGAACCCACACCTTTCGAGCCAGGCATTCGCCGAGCCCCTAAGCGGGAGCTCACTCTTTCCAAATCGGAAATAGCGTTGGCACTCAGAAATGCACTTCGCTATCTTCCCTCGCAATACCACAAGGAATTAGCTCCGGAATTTCTCGAAGAATTGAAAACCAGGGGAAGAATCTACGGATACCGCTTCCGCCCCCCAGGGAAACTTAATGGAAAACCCATCGAGGAATACCAAGGCAAATGCCTCGAGGGAAAAGCATTCCAGGTGATGATCGACAACAACTTGGATTTCGAAATTGCGCTCTACCCTTACGAGCTTGTGACTTACGGCGAAACAGGCCAGGTCTGCCAAAACTGGATGCAGTATCGTCTTATCAAGAAATACTTGGAGCAACTCTCCTCCGAAACGACGTTGGTTCTTCACTCCGGACATCCCTTGGGACTCTTTCGATCTCGCCCCGAGTCTCCTCGCGTAATGCTGACGAATGGTTTGATGGTCGGGCTTTACGACAATCAGGAGAGTTGGAATCGGGCCGCGGCACTTGGTGTCGCAAACTATGGCCAAATGACGGCGGGCGGGTGGATGTACATCGGCCCGCAAGGGATTGTTCACGGAACTTACAATACTCTTAGCATCGCTGGCCGCCTCAAGCTGGGAGTTCCCGCGAATGGAAATTTGCAGGGAAAACTTTTTGTCACCTCAGGTCTCGGCGGAATGAGTGGTGCCCAGGGAAAAGCCATCGAGATTGCGGGTGGCGTGGGAATTATCGCGGAAGTGGATCGCTCACGAGTGGAGACCCGCTTCAAGCAAGGCTGGATAAAACAAATTGCGGATTCGCCCGAACAGGCATTTCAAATGGCGAGGACAAGGGAGCAGAGCCTCTCCATTGGATTTCACGGAAATATCGTCGACCTCCTGGAATATGCGGCGGCAAAAAAGATAAAGATCGATCTTTTGTCGGACCAAACGAGTTGCCATGCCGTGTATGACGGGGGCTATTGCCCACAAGGCATGAGCTTCGAAGCACGCACGGAAATGCTTTCGAAGGATAAAGGGCGCTTTAAGAAACTCGTCGATGAATCGCTTAAAAAACACTTCGATGCGATTCAATCACTCACAGCAAACGGTGCCTATTTTTTCGATTACGGAAATGCCTTCATGAAGGCCGTTCTCGATGCCGGCGTGAAAGAGATTGCCAGAAATGGCAAAGATGAGAGGGACGGGTTTCTCTGGCCGAGTTACGTCGAGGATCTCTTGGGGCCTGAGCTTTTCGATTATGGGTATGGGCCATTTCGCTGGGTGTGCTTAAGCGGGAAAGAGACCGATCTCGAAAAGACCGATAATGCGGCGGCGGAAGTCATCCTCAAAGTAAGACCTGCTTTACGCTACCAAGATCATGACAACTACCGCTGGGTGCGAGAGGCGAAACGAAACAAACTCGTTGTCGGGACTCAAGCGCGCATTCTTTATCAAGATGCCTTGGGACGAGTGCAGATTGCCCGTAGATTTAATGAAATGGTCCGCAAGAAAGAAGTCGGCCCCATTATGCTGGGAAGAGATCACCATGATACGGGCGGCACTGACTCCCCGTTTCGAGAAACTTCCAACATTAAGGATGGATCTAACGTGATGGCCGACATGGCTACCCTTTGCTTTGCTGGAAATGCGGCCCGCGGAATGAGTCTCGTGGCACTCCACAATGGCGGCGGCACCGGGATCGGAAAAGCGATTAATGGGGGATT
>JAHFAF010000260.1 GCA_023250715.1 Pseudobdellovibrionaceae bacterium
TTCTAGTTCAAATTCCGCGACTGGTCGACGACAAGCCGGTTAGTGAACTTACCCCGGTTATAGCACAGGTTCCGGGCGACGATGAGACACGCGATATCCTGGTCACTTTGAAGGAGCTTTACTTGGAATTCGACGATCTCAAATAGGGACAAGTCGATAAGGAAAGTATGGGGAAAAGATGCCTTTCCCTGGAAATATAAAATGTGCCTTGAGGGTACCTCTCTGGCCGAATGAATAAAGGCGGAAATTACATATGAAGAAAAATTTTGGTCCAATCACGGTGACTCTTCTCTTGTTGGCGGTGGTGCCTTCGGTGAAGGCCTTCGGAGATAAATCAGACGGGGTAGAAATTTACCATTGCAAGGCGTCCGGCCTGGCGACTCGGACAAAACAAGAAAACCCGGACGGATTAAAAAGTTTTGAAATTGGTATATTCGAAGAGCAAAAAGAGGAAATTGCGGGTCGGCCTCGTGTCTACGCTACCGGGAAAATTTTGGATAAGAATGAGAAAGAGGGAACATTCTATGCCAGCTTAGTGGGAATCCCGGAGTTTCTTGGAGCAAACATGTACGGAGCCTATTTCACGGGTAGCTACACCTCGAACGATGGTCAAAGACCAGAACATCTTTTGCTCACTTCCCGTAACGATAAAGTTGGCCTGTGGCGTGCGTTCATCACGATGGACAACTCCGCGAATGGTGTCGGCTCAGTTGTCAGATTGAAGAGGACTCAGCTTGATTGCAAAAAGCTGAAGGATTCGATTTATCTGGAGCGATAGGGAATATTCCCAAAGGGGTGAAAATTGAAATTAACTGAAATTGTTTGCTCCTTTTATATCTTGGCTCTTATCGCGGTGAATGCTGCGGCAGCTGTCGCGCCGTGGGAGGCTGCCAATCCCATCGCTCCCCTACCCCAATCTCCTTTGGGAATAGATGCAAAGTTGACGGAACTTAAAGACCCCCCAACCCCAGAGCGCGTCCGATTGGGGCGATGGTTGTTCTATGATAAGCGATTGTCCTCCGATGGGACTATCTCTTGTGCTAGTTGCCATCGCCCCGAGAACGCCTTTTCCGAGCCCACCCCTCACTCCACAGGAGTCAGAGGACAGCAGGGAGGTCGAAAAGCTCCTTCAGTTATCAATCAGGCATGGACCATACTGCCCGTATTCTTTTGGGACGGTCGAGCGGATTCACTGGAGGCACAAGCGCTTGGGCCCGTCGCCAATCCGATCGAGATGGGAAATACCCATGAAGGGATGATTCAAAATCTACAAAAGACAAAATCCTACCGCACCTATTTCAAGGAGGCTTTCGGTTCGGAAGAGATCGGCAAGGAGCGGATCGCAAAAGCAATCGCCGACTACGAACGCACCCGAATGAGCGGTAATTCCCCATGGGATCGCTGGAAGAACGGGGATGAAAAAGCCGTATCAGAAGAAGTGAAAAAGGGCGATGCCCTTTTCTTTTTCGGTAAGGCGTCTTGCAACCAATGCCACCTCGGCCCCAACTTCGCTGATAGTCAGTTTCATAATCTCGGGATCGGCTGGGACCCCAAGAAAAAGGCTTTCGCGGATGAGGGCCGGAGCAAGATTTCCAAAGATCCAAAGGACCTAGGTGCCTTTAAGACCCCGACGCTTCGAGATATAAGCAAACACGCCCCCTTCATGCATGACGGATCTATGAAAACCCTGGAGGAAGTGGTCCAACATTACAATAAGGGTGGAAACCTTAATCCAAGTCTTAGCCCGAAAATTCACCCATTGCGTCTGACGAAGCTTGACGTGAAATATCTCGTTAAATTCATGGAAGCTCTTCAAGGGGAAGGATATCAGGATGCGAGCCCTGCTGCGTTCCCAGAATGAAGTACGACAAAGGTAAATCTGCGGCAAGTTAGTATCGCAAAAGTTTGAGGGAGAATAAATAATGAGAGCACTCAAAATTATCGGAACAATAATCGGCACAAGGGAGACAAACATGAAACGAATGAATCGAGTAACCTATTTGGTATTCGGTATGCTCACCACCGTGGTATTGGCTGGACCAAAATCTGAAGGGCATGCCAATCTTGGCCAATCCATTTACGTCAATTTGACCTGGGGAAGTTCTACCAATGTGCTTATCCAGCATCTCGAAGCGGGAGCTGTCGCTAAAGAAGTGGTGTCCCGCGGCTTCGTGACCCCGCAAAGCAGTGTCGAAAAGACCACGACAACATACTTTGGTAAGAGCATTACATGCGTCGACGAATTCAATGGAACTCGTGTCGATAATGGAGGCTGCGCGTTCACCATGAACAGCGAAGGTTCAGTGATTTCATCTCGGCCCGTAATAATAGATTGGCTAGGTGGGACTCCGTTGGGTGAAGATGAAAAAGTAAACGTTGCTGTCGAGAGCATCGATCAAAGACCAAACGAAAAGCAGGCCACCGTTTCACGTGACCAGGGTACCCAACTTTGCCTGTTTCTCAAGAACGCTCGTGAAAAAGCTACGGGGGTAGAAATAGTCTCCGATCGACCGTTTCAAGGCAGACAGGTTCGTTGTCAGCCGAGGGCTGGCTTTCTCGGCCAGTGGGATCTCTCTTTCCGGGTATCCAAAAACGGCCAGGTCTCGCTCCCATGAAGTTTTCAATAGATTCGTTCCGAAATTTCGAGGTGTCTCGCATGAATCGACTAGTTGCACTGTCCCTCTGTATTTTTACTCTTTTCTCGTCGTGGGCAATGGCCTGTGAGGGGTACCAAATTGGTTATTCAATGACGGTGGGATCACGGCCACCGGGGTGGTACGGCGGTCCGATAGGGCCACTCCAGTACTCAACTTGTGGATTGGGAGTCATGAATTCAGAGGAATTATCCCCAGGTACCACGAAGCTATTTGTTTCCGTCCGCCACAATATTTCGGGTGTCTCCCTCGAGGATCAGCGAGTCCTTGAAAGCACTGGCTATCCTGATCCTAAGGAAGAGTCTATTGATTCGATCCTCACCTTTCCTCTGTCATCCGTGTCGGCGGAACCTTTCAGTTACGCCTCTGCAACCTTTCCGCTTGGAAAACTGGCTCTCGTCAATGGAAAAGTGCCGTCGGTGAAGCTTTCTATTCTTACCAATAAGGAGGGATACGACGAACTCCAACCCATGCGCATTGCCATCACCAAAGGGAACAAGGAGCTTGGTATTTTGATGGAGTCAGATGGCAAAATCACACGCATGACTGAAAGCCGGAAGGGACAAGAATTCATCCAATGGATCGCAAGAAGTTGCGGAAAGTTTTCCACACAGATCCGCCCATAACGCATGTTGGGGAATCAACGTGAAGGCTGCGACAAAGAAGTCTGGGAAGCGCTAATTGAGTGGTTACGATCATACTTTCCGGGTAATAACGAAAATCAAGTGGAATCGTGCAATGGACCAAAGATCCACCTCGAAACAGCACTCTTCTGATCCGCTACGTTCGCACGCGCCAAGTTCGTCTCGAACTCCTCGGTTACTCGCCCTCAGTCGCCACCTTGCAGTGAACCGCAGATTTTTATTAAATGCCTCCCGAACCTCGCGCATCAATTACAAAGGGCTCTCATTCGCAAAAGAATCCTCTAAGTTATTTCATTGCCCGGCTCTTCCTGCCCTCGCAGAATCGTTGATCCCTGTTCCAAATCGCTTCTCCCGTTTGTGTTTGTCATCCGCTCCCTCCAAGACGCGTCCTTGATCCGCCCTTCGCGCAACAGCCGCGCCTCCTCTCCTGCGTCGCTGCGGCACGTCCTTATGCCGGGGAGCTACGGGCGGGGACGGTCCCTCCGGTCGCTCAAGTCCCCTCCTCGACCTCTTGGCCTTGTGAAAGAGGTCTCAGAAGGACGGGACCTCAAAAACACAAACCAAGGAGAACGAAAATGGAACAGAACAACAACACTCAAGGCTTACAGGGAAATAACCAGGGCTTCATCGCACAACCGAGAGTCTTCTTATCTCGCGACGGAGAGTACCTCATTCACATCGTGCCCGGCGGAATGATTCGTAAACATGTGAACTACTAGAAAGTTATCCGGCCATTTAATGAAGGTAGATCTCTGGAGCCGAGACAGAAATCGGGAAAGAAACAAAGCTACTTTTTGGGAGTGCAGTCTACACCGACATTTACTACAGCACCGTCGCTGACTGTTTGATTTGCGATTAAGGTAGCCAGCCGCTGAAACTGCCTATCTTCGTAATAATTCGAGTTGATGCCAAGCCATGCGTTATCCACATCCAGATTGTAAAGGCTCGCACTCATAGTACCTTGGGAAAAGTCCTGACCTTGTCTCCCTAGAATTCGACTGACACGACCATCAGCCATTTTCACCAGACTCAGAGAAAAGAAGGTAGGAGCCACGCCATCGATTTCCAGAGCATGGATGCGGGCAGCGTATCCCCCATCGAAAGTCAGGCTTCCATTTAGCCTTCGAACTTGATGTCCTCTGCCCGATTCTCTCTGAGAAACATTGAGTGCAAGAAAAAGACCTTGCGAATCATTCTGTGAATTTTGGAGGCTATATTCGGAAACTATATGGGTATCATCGATAAGAATAACCCGTGCTCCGTTTTCTCTTCCGCCAGCGTGTCCGACGGCGTTGCCAGTAGAGTCTCTTACCGTAGACAGGGCCTGATAGACTCGCAGTGAGCGCGCCTTACAGTAGTACCCCTCCGGCCCGGCGGCTTTTACGTTCAGCGACCAGATCACCAAGGCAAATGCTAGCAAAGATTGTTTCATCAAAAACCCCTCCAATTTTGACGCACTTAATCATATTTACCGTTGCTAAGCAATCGCTTTTGAGCTTTACCTGTCGTTTTTCTTTTGTTTTTTCGTTACCCATCGTCCCGCACGCCGGTTCTTGCGTCCGTTCGCTTTTCCATTTTTTTCAACGACTTCTCCTTGGTTGGCTAAAGTTCGCCTCCGCTGTCCTTCTTAATCCACCCTCCGCACGCCACCCCGCCGTGGGTTTCCTCCGTCATGTTTTCGTGCTTTTGGGTCGGGTGGGAAGTCTGCTCCGCCTCGCCCGGTGCTCCCTCGCATCCCTTCAACTCTTGCGAAAGGGATGCTCAAAAAGGAGCACCCCAAAACAACAACCAAGGAGAAAGTCGTGGAAACGAAAAATACAAATCAGAACCAGGATAGCCAGACCAGGGGCGTCTTCGTAGAACCGAAAGTCTATCTCAGCAAAGACCGGAACTACATTACGTTGGTCATCCCTGGCACCAACTTCATTGTCCGAAAGAGCTGCAACTATTTTAAGGCAGTCATGGGCCTGCCCTGGGAAAGGCTGGTGAAATAGTTTCCCCGGACAGGGGATCTGGGGCTCGCGACCCTGGATCCCCTGTTCATTTGTATTCCCCACCCCATCTCAAGGACAAAATCGAGATGGGGTTAGAAGGAATCAAGGAGCCATGCCGTCATTGCGGCGCCAATTTTATGATCTGCCTCGGATGTTGGAGCTGGCAAGCCTACTGCAGCGACGCATGTCAGAATGAGGGTTACAAGAAAACCAGAAAGGCAGCGAGGGAAAACTACGCCCAATCGCAAAAAGGGAAGTCCAATCAGAAAAAACGCGACCGGCGATACAGAACTCGCAAGAAAAAAGAATCAGAATCAGAAACAGAAGATATCGCTACGGATCAATCTTCCGAACCCCGTCATGAACCGATAAACCAGATAGCACGTGGCTATTGCATAAGCTGTGGCCGAAAAATCGATCGGGTTTATAGGGGGAGAGATGAATATTTCCTGGAAAGACGCACAAGACGTGGAAAGAAAGCTCTTCGAAACCATAAGCCTTCTTCTCGGAGATAACGCCAACCTCCTACAGTTCCTATTCGATCCCACTCGTCCCAAAATAAGAAAGCGTCCGGGACTTCTGCGGGATGACTCCTGGGTACTCAATCACGGGGAACAGCTCCTTGTCCGAGCAGCACTCGATTTTTGGAGTGGTGCTGGCCACCTCCAACTTTGGGAAATGCTAGAAACCTGGGATACACCGACGTGGACCAACTTTATCCGGGCGGTCAGCCGACTTAAAGATCTCCCACTTGATTCCAACGAATAAAGTTACACGGACCACCGATGAGTTTCTCCCTAAGCTTAGATCAGACGAAATCCACCCACCGAATCCGCTCCGGAAACGGAAAAGATATCGACTTGCCAAACCGCTTTCTGAGGGCATTGGAGCTTAGGGGCCTCTCTCGCCATTCGATTCGAGCCTATGGCTATGACCTTGTAGTCTTTCTTCGGTGGATGCAACAGCGTCGGCGGACTCTGAAATCTTTGACGGAAACTGATGTCATGGAATTTATCGCTTTCCACCGCGACAGGAAGGCAGCAGCCAAAACCATTAACCGTCGTCTCATCGCCTGCCGACTCCTTTACCAATTTGCTTTCGATAAGCCGATCCCGTCCGGCCACCGCGTTAGCCGGCCTTCTCGGCACTTCATT
>JAHFAF010000024.1:0-19226 GCA_023250715.1 Pseudobdellovibrionaceae bacterium
CCGATCCGGGAGTTTAAGATCGAACAATCCTTATTCGACGATAATGTCACGATGAACGTGACCGCGGGCGATAAGGCGCGCACTGAAACGCAGACACAGACTAGCAAATCCTATGGCTTTGATGTTCGCTACCGCTTCTCGTTCGAGTAAGTCCTATCTCGGGATTTTCTTGGGCATTCTTCTCTTTGCATCAGGGCAGGTGTGTGCCCTTTCAGGCTTCGAGCTTCCCGTCTCAAAAATTGAAAGCCCTAGCTTCTCGGGCCCGGATTTCGTGAAGATCACAAAAGTGCTTGGCCTTACGGCGGGTCGGCCTGTGGACTCTCAGCGCCTCGAGGAGGGAATTCGCGCCTTGTATACCGATGGCTTGGTACAGACTCTTGTCGTGGAGGGAACCGCGGAAGGTCTAGGAATTAAGATAATAATTCGTGGGACGCGTCTGCGCCGTTTGAGAAAACTTCAATTTAGTGATGTCGACTCAGAAATCGTTACGGAGGTTAAGACTCAGCTACATCTGGATGAAGGAGAGCCGATCGAGAACAGAACTCTCTCGCTGCTCAGGGAAAAGATAAGGCAGGCGTATCAGAATCGTGGGTATTATTCTGCAGGCGTGAACGTGCAAATTCTTGAGCAGCCGGAAACTCAAGATTGTGACTTGGAAGTTAAGGTGGATCCAGGTCCGCCTACCGAAATCGCCCGAATTAATTTAACGGGAGCCAACAAGGAAGAAACAGCGCAGTTGAGAAACCTTCTTACCATAAAAAAAGGGGATGTCCTCGCGAAGAAGTCCGTGGATGAAAGCGTGGAGGCCATTCAAAAGTATCTAAAAGCAAATCAATATCCGACGTCTAAAGTTGAAGGCGCTAACCTGAACTTCATAGAGAATAATCGTCAGGTCGAAGTGAATATTCTTGTGAAGATGGGAGAGAGGTACCAGTTCGCCTTTTTTGGTAATTCGGTGTTTTCCGATCTTCAATTAAGAGAGCTCTTGACCGAAGAGGTGCTTTCCCAGCCGGATGCCGCGGTAAAAGTCGCTGAGGAGATAGAGAGGAAGTATCGCGTTTTGGGATACCATTTCGCTCGAGTGCTCTCTAAGAGCGTATTTCTCGAAGACGATCGAATCCAGCAGGTGCGATTTGAGATTCAGGAGGGGTATCGGATTTTGATTGATCGTACGGAGTTCAAAGAAAGCCCTTCGCCAAGCGGGGAAGACCTTGAGGGGATTTTTTACGGGGGCGCTCCGGGCGTATTATCCAGAAAAATCTATTGGGAAGAAGGGATCAACGAGGCCCTAAAAACGTTTCGAGGTGCTCTTGAGGCTAGCGGGTATCTCAACCCTGCTATTTCCCCCCCGAAAACCATTTTTAGTGAGGATCAAAAAGGCGTTCAATTATTGTTCGAGGTGGATCTCGGCACCCGCACATTCTTGGGTGCATTGCGCTTGGAAGGGAATCAGGCCTTTTCAGCGGGTGATCTTTTGGGCGAAATCCGATTATCCGCGGAGGCACCCCTGAATCGCGCCCAGGTGAGAGAAGCCCGCAAACGAGTTCTCGAGTTCTACCAGAGTCGCGGATACGTGGATGTTGCTTTCATTGAGGAGGAGGGAAGTGACGGGATCCAGTTTTCACCCGATAGAAAACGGGCTGAGCTCAATTTTAAATTGCGAGAGGGGACTCAGTACCGGGTGGGAGTTGTACGTATTCAGGGCAATCGAAGGACCCGTCCAGAGGTCATTATTCGAGAAATGAAGATCAAGGAAGGGGATCTATTTGATCCAAATCAGGTGCGGCAGTCCGAGGAGGATATTCAGTTACTGGGTCTATTTTCGCGCGCCGAGATAGTGAGCACTCCCTCTCTGGCCGACAAGGCCCAAAAGGATTTAACAGTGGTGGTGAAAGAAACTCGCCCCGGTTTGGGCGAAGTAGGACTGGGGTTTCTATATGAAGAACCTCGGTTTCGTCTCAGGACGTTTTTCGGGGCTGCCTATAGAAACCTCTTGGGCCTAAATCACACAGCAAATACGAGAGTCGAGTTGAGCCTACCTATTGGTAAGGCAAATAACAGTACGGTGATCCCGTTCATCGAGTACGCGGCCCTTCTGGGGTATCGAGCACCCTATCCTTTCTCGCTGCCCCTTACCTATTCCGCTCAGGTGGGTCTCGACAGCTTCGAAGTATCGACTGTCGGTCCGAAATTGCAGACGCGCGCTCGCATTGAAAATCGAATCGAGAGAAAGGTATCCAAGCCGTTGACCCTCTTCTACCGTTTGCATAGGTTTGAGAGAACCCGCACGGAAACAAAGGCCTCCGATGTAACCCAAGCCTCCGATCGAGTCGATACGATAGGTTCGACCGGACCTGGTGTTATCGTCGACTTTCGCGATGATATTTTCAATCCTACCCGCGGAAGTCTGCACACTCTTGATTTTGAGCTTGCTCACCCCATCTTGCTCTCTCAGCGAGAGCCACAGGAAATAGGATTTTTGATGGCCGTGAATCGGAACTCCTTTTTTGTGCCGCTCTTTCAGCCCTTTTCGTTATCCCTCTTTGCGGGTTTTGGCTATGCGCGTTCGATTATTCCCGGGGGCACGCTCCCAACAGCTCGCTTGGTGAACGATCTCTCGTTGGGCGGACAGACATCTATTCGCGGCTTTCCCGTGCGAACCTTTTCTCCAGTGAAAAAGGATTCCAATGGAAATGATGTGAATCCGTACGAGACGGCGTACTACAACATGCGGAGCGAGCTCACGATTTATCTCTTTTCCAATATCAGCGCTGCCGTATTTTTCGACACTGGCCAAATTTTTCCAAGTCTACGGGCGGATCCCCGTCACGATGGGGTGGGCTTCGGATTCCGCTATAAAACACCCGTCGGCCCCGTCGTCATCGATATTGCTCAGGGCCTTCCCAACGACGGGGAGAAGAAAGAATCCCTCCGATTCTATTTTACCGTCGGTACGTTTTAGGAGGTACCCACTTCCTTTTCATGCGCCAGGGCGTATGAAAAGGAAGTGGGTACCTCCTAAGGCTGGAGATGATTTGCGATTTGCTTTGTGGTCAGCGCCTCGGGATAAACTGCTACGTTGGAAATTTGCCCGTTCATGGCGCCGTAGACGGTGCTTGAATTGGTCATCCAGCAGCCGACGGCCAAGGGTCCGATTGCGTTACTCATCGGTTCTCCAAAAAGGATAGAAGTGGCAACGGCGGAACCATCCAAGTACAGCGTCAAAGTAAGTTTCGGAGTCTCTCCTGGATTTTGGATAGTGCGCAGTACGCTAAAGGCGGCGTGATGCCATTTTCCGTCATTCACCGCCTGCGTTGAAGTGAGTTCGGGCGCGGAAGATGTAAGTCCCACACGCCCGATGAGAACGCCTGAAGTATTGTGTACCATCATCGCATAATTCTCTTCCCGACCGTAACCCGTGTTGTTGCCTTTCGCGATGAGCGAATTGTAGATACCGTTACTGGAGGTTCCAGACACTCGAAACCAGAGTTCAATTGTGTAGGATGAGAGCTGGAGAAGGGCATTATTCGCTACGATAAAGCGATTGGTAGAGCCATTGAACACCGGAGCTATCGTCGTGGCGAAGGGCCCCCCGCTGACCGAGGGATTGTCGAAGATATTATCGCCGAAAAACCCATGATTGGAAGAGTCCTCGGCGTCGACCCCGGCGCCCTCGTTCAAGATAAGATAAAGATTCGGTTTGTCTGCCAGGACTTTATTCTGGTAGGCGGCCTGGGTGAGGTTGACGGGAGGGGCTTCTGCTACCGATCCCGACGTCGTTGGAGTGTGAGTGGAGGAGGTGTTAGCTGGTTCGGGAGGCGTGGCCGCACAGGCCGCTAATAATAAAAAAAATCCGGGCAATAAGGGTTTCACTGGGAGACCTTTCTTAGCCCGGATTCAGTCGAGGGGTTAAAATGCAATGGGCGTGCCTAGCTCGTCCATCGGGAAAACAGCCGAGCGAGGGTTAAACAGTCGTAGATTTTTTAGGCAATGTAGAGTTCTTAACCGATTTCGAGCCTCTTTCTTTCATTTGCCGGTGCTGTTTACTGGTCGCGGCTTACGGCATCGCGGCAAGACCGGCAGTGCGGTTTAGCGGTTACGGCGTTTGGCAATTGCGAATGAGCTTGTACACGCTCGCTGCTAGGTGATCTAAAGTATCTCGTTCTTTCTCATTGAAATGTTCTGGCTCGAGTTGAACGATGCTCTGAACTTCTCGAATACTTCCGAAGGCAATCTGAAAGAATCTCCGCCTATCTAGTGGAGTGGCCCTGCCCCACCCCTCGCTGATATTGAGAGCCACACTGGAAGAGGCCCGCTGCAATTGCCCTCTCAATCCACAGGGCAATGCCTTAGCACGAACCATTTTGTAGAATTCAACCGCCAGCTCGTAACATCGAAGATTCATTTTATCTCTCCTCTTAAAAAAAGTGTTTTCACTCGGGTGCAAACACTTTTTTTAAGAGGAGAGATAAAATGAACCAATTTAGGAGTTACGAGCTGGCGGTTGAATTCTACAAAATGGTGACGCTGATAAAAGTCCCATTTCATTTGAAAGGGCAATTGCAGCGGGCCTCTTCCAGTGTCGCTTTGAACTTAGCGGAAGGGTCGGCTAAGACCAGTTCCAAAGAACGGGCAAAATTCTACCGGATTTCACTTGGGAGTTTCAGAGAATGCGCAGCTATCCTTCAGCTTATAAGCTTCAACGACCCAAACGTACTGGAGCTCGTCGATAAGCTGGCTCGACATCTCTACAAACTCTGCAAAGCCCTCGAATGAGGACTCGCCCTCCGGCGCTTTGGAGAAAGACCCCGATTTCGAATCTAGGCGTCTTCAGAGTCATCCGATCTGGCGGGTGCTTTGATCTTTAATCTCTTTCCCGCCTGAATGCGCGAGTTCTTGAGGTTGTTCCAGCGGAAGAGCTCTTGCACAGTTACATTATATTTCTCGGCAATAGACCAAAGGGATTCGCCACGTCGGACCGTGTGTCCAACAAACCCTCCCTTGAGAACTGCACCCTCTCTCGGACTCGCAGCCGAAACGGAGCGTTTTGCACGACTAGACCCCGCCCCCATTTCCCCTTTTTTCGGGATAATAAGAGATAGGCCTGGAGATAGTTTTTCCTTGGGGTTCAAATTATTAATCTCGGCAATATCTCTCGGGCGCACTCTATAGCGGAGCGAGACGGATGTCAGAGTCTCGCCCGCCTTCACCACATGTTGAGTCGGAAGATCTCCATGTGTGTACTTGCTCCGCAAGTCCGCGAGGGCTCGCTCGGCGAGTACCTTGCTTCCGGTTGGAATCCGCAGATCGTAACTCCCCCCGGGTGGCACCTGTTCTCGACGAAGTTCGGGATTCAAGTCTTGGATCTCTTCATCGGAGGTATCGACGATCTTAGCAACCTCTTTTAGTTGAACGGGGAAATCCACCGTCAGCGTTTCGAACTCGAGAGGCTCTTGATAGGAGATCTCGTCGAAACCGTAGCGATCAGGGTTTTTAGCAATGATGGCGGCTGCAATGAG
This sequence comes from Pseudobdellovibrionaceae bacterium, assembly GCA_023250715.1. GTDB lineage: Bacteria > Bdellovibrionota > FAC87 > UBA2466 > UBA2466 > JAHFAF01. The sequence goes on from JAHFAF010000024.1 coordinate 5,520, forward strand.
CTTTGGAATATAATCTTTTGTCTCGCGTTTTAACAGCTTGGTTTCGCAGATACGCCAATAGTTATTCGTTTTCAGCTCCTCGATGGCGCGTAAGACTTTATATTCGCCGGCATTGTATGCGGAAGCGGCGAGGTACCAGGATTCGAACATTAAATAAAGATCCTTAAGGTAGCGGGCCGCCGCTTCTGTGCTCCGTAAAGGATCTCTTCTCTCATCTACCCAAGCATCGACGCGAAGGCCATAACGTTGCCCGGTGGCTTTAATAAATTGCCAGGGACCAACAGCTCGAGCGCGGGATTTCGCGCGCAAATTAAATCCGCTTTCGATAAGAGCCAGATAAACTAGATCCTCCGGCATAGACGCTTTTTTTAATAATACCTTCATCCCAGGAATGTACCGGCTACTACGAGAGAGGTAGCGCTCCATGTGGGGGCGCCCCCGGCCCGTAAAATAATCGATCCATCCCTCCACCCGAGAGTTGATCGTGATCGGAAAGTCATAGCGGGAGTTATCGTAAAGATTATTCGTGTTCGGCTCTTCCATCCGAATCACTTCATCGATGGTAAGATTCTCAATCTCGGCGGCGGTGCGGACCGGCTCTTTTGTGCTGCCGTCCGGGTCGATTTGCACAGCTGCGGCGACATCGTCTTTCCGATCCCCTTTGGCTTCGGTATTTGCGGTGACGGAGTTTGGCGCAGGCGTATTCGGGGAAGGCATCCATCCTGCGCAGCCCACCACTAGGGCGAGCAAAAGGATTTCTATCACATGGGTAAGAAGCCTCATGTCTCTCCTAAGTTGACTCTGCTGTTCGTCAGGTTGGGACTGTTCGTTTAACACATTATAATGCCTCAAGACAATTTCTTACAGGATAACAAGACGAAACAACTAGGGTTTTTGTGATGCGACGGCCTAATGAGTGGGATCGCTTCGCCGCTGAGGGTTATAACGGTCCAGAACGCTTCCCATGATCTCTCTAAGGTAGCTAGCTACGACTCCCCGAAGCTGATCCAAGGTGAGGTGGCGGACGTCGATCCCCTTCCTATCGAGAATGGTTTTCAGCTCTCGCTGAATTGATTTGGCGGGTATTCCCGTGAGTGCAATGACGTGATTGAGCAGATCTTCGCCGACCTTGGTGCCCTTACTGCGAGACTTTACTCGGGGAGAGCGCGGGGTCTTTTTTTGGGCTCGTTTTTTCAATTTTGAACCGGTGATTTCAAGAATGCTAACACAGGCCTTTCACTCATACACTTGGATTTGAAGCCAAGTTTTCGAACGTGGCATATTGTCCCAACCACGCCACTTTCACGCTGCCGCGCGGTCCGTTGCGGTGTTTTCCTACGATGAATTCCGCGACGGAAGCGGCGTTGGGCTGAAGGTTTTCCACCTCGTCCCTATGAATGAAAATAATCACGTCGGCGTCCTGCTCGATCGCGCCCGATTCTCGAAGGTCAGACATCATCGGTCGCTTGTCCTGGCGCTGCTCAATCCCACGGTTGAGCTGGGAAAGTGCGATGACCGGTACGTTCAACTCTTTTGCTAGCGCTTTGAGCGATCGGGAAATTTCCGAAATCGCATTTTCACGGCTGATCGTATTTCTCGTTCCCATGATTTGAAGGTAATCGATGATGACCATGCCGATATCACCCAGCTCTGCTTTCAAGCGCCGGGCCTTTCCGCGCATTTCAAGAACGCTCAAAGAGGGAGTGTCATCCACATAGATCTGGGCCTCGGAGAGCTGGCCCGCCGCGCGAGTGAGCCGCGCCCAATCTTGCTCGGAGAGTTTCCCCGTGCGGATTCTCGTTGCGTCTACTTTCGCTTCCGCGGCCAAAAGGCGGGTCACAATCTGCTCTTTCGACATTTCGAGAGAGAAAAATACAATTGGGGTCTTCGAATGTACGGCTGCGAAGCGCGTTGCCCCCAAGGCAAAACTGGTTTTTCCCATACTGGGGCGGCAGGCAACAATCACCAAGTCCGCCGGTTGGAAGCCTGCGAGCATCTTATCGAGCTCTGTGTACCCGGAGGGTACTCCGGTGATGGCATTTTGGTTTTCAAATCTCTTTTCAAGCTCAACGAAGGCGTTTCGCACAATCTCACGGACAGGGGCCATGTTCCGGGAAGCGCGTTTGGAGTTGGTGAGCGCGAAAATCTCTTTCTCCGCATAATCCAAAAGCTCTTCTGTGGTTTCACCCGGGCCGAGTCCCCTCGCTCCAATGGTGTTGCAGGTGCTCACTAGCTTTCGTTTCACGGATTGATCGGTAACGAGCTTTGCGTGGTACTCGACATTGACCGCGGTTGGTACTCTTTCCAAGAGCTCAGCTAAATAAGCGGAGCCTCCGATTTCCTCGAATAGGCCCATCTCCCTCATTTGCGAGGTGAGGGTGATTACGTCGATGGGGTTTCCTTTCGCAGAAAGCTCACACATTGCGGTATAAATTTTTGTATGGGCCGGGCGATAGAAATCCTCCGTGTTGAGGATGTCGACGACTTTATGGAACGCCTGATTGTCGATGAGAATCCCGCCCAAAACCGATTGTTCGGCTTCCAAATTCTGGGGAGGAACTCTTGTCTCAGCGTGGGTCATAAGAATTTCTAATCAGATGCAGCTCAAGCGTCCAGTAATGTTTCATCTTTTGGGGCACTAACCGTCTCTACGCCAGGAGTCATTCCCGTGAGACGCGTGATGGCTCCACCGAATCGGGTCCAATGGGTGGACGCGGTATTAAAAGCATTTTGGGCTTTTCCGAGAGCGGTTCCCACCTCTTCGAACCGGCCCTCGAAATTTTCAAAGTGTTGTTGGGCCTTTTTTATCTCCAATAGCGTCTTTTCCACGCCTTTTGCCATTTCATAATAGGATCTAGAAATTGAAATCGCATGTAGGGTTACTGCTAACGTATTGGGCGAGACCGCAAAGACTTTATGCTTTCCCAATTCCTGACAGAGATTGGGATTTCGTAAGATCTCGAAATAGAGAGTTTCACTTGGCACGAAAAGAAGAGCCATGTCTGTGGTGCCGTGCTCGGGGTGAATGTATTTCTCTTTAATCTGCCTGGCCAGGGTTTTCATCACATCTGTCAGACTCTTTCTTGCCGCTTCAAGCTGAATCGGATCGTTGGTCTCGAAGAGGGGCAATACCTGCTCGCGGGGAAATTTGCTGTCGATGGGAAGTACAGTTTTTGGGTACTTGATGACGGCGTCCACTCTTTCCGTGGAGCTTGGCACTATCCGATATTGCAGTTCAAAGCACTCTTGGGGGAGAAGATCCGTCAAGAGTTTCTCAAGCACGGCTTCGCCGAAATTCCCACGCAAGTGGGGCATCTTTAGGAGGTTATTCAAGTCGTTGATGGACTGACCGACATTATTGAGATTCGCGAGCTGCTTTTCAGTCTGAGAAAGACTCTCCTGGACTTTTTGAAAGTGGAAAAAGCCCTCTTTCAAATTCTGCTCGAGTTTCGATTGCACGCCTTGAGAGAGCTCCTTCAGTCGGCCATCGAGCTTTTGATCGATGGTCCCAAATTTTGTGTCCAGAGTGTGAGTTGCCTGGGCTAATTCTGTCCGGAGAGTAGACGCCTTCAAGTCTTGAGATCGCTCGAACTCGGTCTGATGCAAAAGTAGGTTTCTCTGAAGACTCTCGAAATTTCCCTGAAGGAGCTGAAAAACTCGCGACAAAAGAAAAACGGTCGCACCGACCAGCGTTACCGCCAGTATCCCCAATCCAACCCATGCCATGTAGTTTTTACTCCTTTTCTTTTTCCAGCGTCTTCATGTACTCGAGCGTCGAGGGGAGGCGATGGAGCATATAGTGGTTCTCGAGCTGCATGCGCGGAATGGCGAGCTCAGCAAACTCCAAAATCCACTTCTCTCGATCCTTGTCCCCTTCTGGACACCTATCGGCCATGCATTTCAGTGTGTAGTAGTCACAGGTGATTCGCGTGAACCGTTCGGCGCAAAGAAAAGGAAACGTCAGATCGGTCTTTGAGGTCAAGAGCTGAAGCGAAAAGTCTTTTAAGAATTGTTGAATATTTTGTTGCTTTAGGTCTTCGATGTCGGATTTGAACTTCGAGCGAATAATGCTGCCGAGCATCGTTTTGATGCCTTGATTTAATTCGTTTCTCGCCTGCAGCACTTTCGACTTTACGGGATTTCTGGTCACCTTCGATTCCGCCCAGGCTCCCGCGAGCGAGCCCAAGAATCCGGCCGCCTGAGAGCCCACATCCTTCAGCGTGTCTTTCAACACCATGAGCGATTGTATCTGGCTTGTGCCTTCGTAAATGGGATAGATGATCGTTTCTCTGAAAATGCGTTCAACTGGGTATTCCTTACAAACGCCGTAGCCGCCAAAAATTTGCAGCGCGTTTTTCGCGATCGTGATCGTTTTTTCGGAGCAGTAGTATTTGCAAAGGGGAGTTAAGCGACGGTAGCGCTTCTTCCACTTCTTGAATTCCTTCTCGTCTCCCTTTTTCTTTGCAATGTGCATCCAGTCGTAGGCCATCGATGTTTCTGCGACAAGCGATCGCATTGCGCGGATCTCAATTTCCATTTCATAAATGAGGTCTGCGACCATCGGATGGTGGAGAATGGGCTTGCCCATCGTTACGCGGGTTTTAGCGTAGTCTTTTGCGGCCTCCATGGCCGCGGTCGCGATTCCCGTTCCTAGAGCTCCCATCGCAAGGCGCGCGGTATTCATGAGCTCGGCCATGACTTTGAAGCCTTCCCCTTCAGGTCCGAGAAGGTATCCAATGGAATTTTCAAAGACGAGCTCGCAGGTGGGCGAGCCGTGGAGGCAAACCTTCTCCTCGATTTTCGTTACCTTGAAATTCGGCCTTCCATCTAAATCGTGGGGGACAATGAGAACCGACAATCCCTGCAATCCCGAGCTATGGGGATCCGTTCGTACAAGAGCAAAACTCACATTACCGTCGCCATTCGTGATGAAATGTTTGGTTCCATTGATGAGATAGTGGTCACCGTTCTTTTTGGCAGAGGTGCGAAGTTTTCCTAAATCCGATCCCGCGCCGGGCTCGGTCAATGCCATCGAAGTGGTCCATTCATTCGTGATGAACTTCGGCATATAGGCATTGATTTGCTCTTCGGTGCCGTATTGCTGCAGGAAATCTCCCATGGAAAATGCCGCAATGGTGAGCGCCGTATTCGGGCAGGCGTGGCCGAACATTTCCAGCGTCATCATTTGGACGAGGCGGGGTAGGTTTAAGCCCCCGTATTTTCGGCTGATTGAGCCTGAGAAGACGCCAAGGTCGCGGCAGCGTTTCATGTGACTGAGTAAGGCATCGGGAAGGGTGACGACACCGTCTTTATATTTGCAGCCAATGCGATCGATTTCGGCGGCGGCGGGCTTTACCTCTTTCGCGCAAAACTTTCCAATCTCTTCGAGTGCGCCGAAATAGAAATCCAAACCCTCTTGCGGGTTCTTGAAAAAGTCTTTTTCGCCAAACGCCTCTTCGAGGGGCATTACGAGCTTTTCCAGCTCGGAATATTTCTTCAGCTGGTCGACGCGCTCTGGATAATCGGAGAAGAGATTCTCAGCCACAGCATTTCCTTTCGATTGAGGACGTAAGTCTAAGGAATTGTTATGGGATATTAGACCGCGTGTCAATAAAACTAGAACGAGTCGGGGGAGAGCGAATAAGGGCACCGGTGACTGGCGCTTTGACATTGTTTTTGACGCGTCCGAACGGCTCGCGGGCACGAATACTCACGGCATACAAGTTGCGATAGACCCTCTCGCTTAGCCTTGTCCTTAGGGGCTGGCGGACACGAGTCCTTGGATTTGAGGGGTAGATGAGTAACTTAATTTGGAAACTAAAACAGTGGTTCCGTAAACTCATGCCGATTGCCATGATAGGCCTGGCTCTTTACGGCGGGCATTCTCTCTATAAGCAAGGCGTTTTTCGCCGGGGACTCAAGCCCGCGATCACCACAATGCTTTACAAACTTCCCTACTTTGGTTCTAGATTTCGCCACTACAGCCAATCAAGCTCGTACTCGTATCGAGGGGGCAGAAGCTACCGGCACGGGCGTCGCCACCACGGCGGGCGTCGTCATCGACGGCATCGCAGATAGATTCTTTGGGATAGGTAGTGGAAGACTTTCTTCCTGGACCCGTGACGCTGCCGCGCGCACGTAAGTAAGGTGCCTAAGCGATTTCTGAGGCCGCTTGGCACCCGCCTGGAGGAACCAGTCGGGAATTTTTCGGGGATTCAAAAGCGGCCCTGAAGATTTCGAAGAAATTTCAGGGCGACAAGGCGTTGCCGATTGCTTCAAGGTGAGAGAACCTTCTTCGCCGCGTCAGATGAGCCAGCCAGAGAGGATAGACTCCCTTCCACTAGCCATCACAAAGAGTCCGCAGATAGTTGACCCAGTCCCGAACCTTATCTATATTCGCAGGAAATACGCTACTTACTCACTAGGAGTGACCGTGCAAACCCTGCGATCTCGATTAGAAGAAAAGATTCAAAATCGCCACCTTTTGTCCCATACCTTTTATGCCCGTTGGCAGGCCGGTGAGCTCTCTAAAGAGGAGCTGAAGGGGTACGCCCGGGAGTATTACGCATTCGAGAAGGAATTTCCGCGGCTGATTAGTGCCATTCATAGCAGGACGGAAGATCAGGCCACTCGCCAAGAGCTTTTGGAAAATCTGATTCACGAAGAGCGGGGCACTGAGAACCATCCCGAGCTTTGGCTGCGCTTCGCTGAGGGCTTGGGCCTTTCTCGCGATGAAGTGAAGGAGCACTTTCATTCTGATGAAACGGAGCACCTTCTACGAGTGTTGCGCAAGCACACCCAATCCCATAATCCCATTGATGGAATCGCCGCTTTGTACGCCTATGAGCGCCAGCAGCCCGATGTGGCCCGCCAGAAAATCGATGGATTGAAGAAATTTTATGGGCTCGTGGATGACGACTCTGTGAGTTTTTTCCGTACGCACCAGATCACCGACGTCTATCACGCGGAAAGCGAAGCGACGATGCTTTCCCGGCTTTGTAAGAACGAGGCCGATGAAGAGCGCGCTTTGAAATCAGCGGAAGAGACGTTGAACGCACTTTACGAGTTCCTGGACGGCGTTGAGCGTCGGTACAAGCCGGCCGCCTAAAGGCCTTTTGCCGCTCTTACTCTATTTTCTAATCCTATTTTCTTTCCCCGTGTGGGCGTCCGTTTGCTCGGGGCCCGTACCGAAAGAGGCTAAGGGCTGGTCCACCGATCTTCTCGTCAAAAACATTCTCGAGCGTCAGCAAAAGTGTCCCGTATCTAACTCCCTAACCAAACGTATCCATGAGTTGGAAAACATTTATTTGGGCAGGCTTGGCATCATGGGAGAGGAGACCGACAGGCTCTTTCGCATGTTCATTGCTCCTGCGGAAGAGGTGGAGAGTCTCTCCAAGGCAAAAGAGAAGAAAGTTGAATGGGTAGGACCCGTGGCGGTGGCTGGAGCCAGTGCACCTATGCTTTCTACTTTGAAAAAGTGGATACAAGATCTGGGGAGCGCCGGAGAATATCTGTGGGATGCGCGGGTGCTCTACCGAGTGAAGATCTCTTCCAAACCAGGGATTGCGGCATTTATTCCGGAGTTTGCTACCTTGCTAATGTCGAGCGAGGTTTTGGAAAGCCCGTCTGGATTGCACCATCTAGTTTTTCTACACGAGCTTGCCCATGTGGCTGAGCAGAGTGCGGAGTTATTCAAAAGAGAAAAATGGAAAAGGGAGTTCGCTGGGTTTTCAGGATGGCCCGCTGACTTCGACTTGAAAGTGGAGCGATTAGCCGAGAGTCGATCGGATGAATTGACGAATTTGTCGGAGAAGTCATCTTTTTCGCTCTTACCGGATCCCGTTCTTAAGCCCAAGGGCAAAGAAGGGTTTGCTTTTGCGAAAAGCTATCGAAATACACTTGAGAGAAAGGACCATTCCGAGGACATTGCGGACCATGTCGCAGCTTTTTTTCTCGCGCCGCAAAGGTTTTGTTTTAAAGGAAAGCCCCTTGCCGTCGGGAAGTACAATTGGGTACGCAAAAAACTTCATTCCGCTGAAAAACCTCTAAGGTGTGAGGCACAACATGAGAATTAAGGCCGTTTTTCTGTTTTTCGTTTTTCTTCTCTTGGGTTGTGTCACTACTCCGGAGTCGGGCCGAAGGGCGCTCGTTCTTACGAGCGAGGCTGAAGAGGCCGAGATGGGAAGGCAGGCGTACGCGGAAGTGCTTAGCAAGGAGAGGGTGGCGAACAATCCGAAATGGAATTCCCTGCTGCAAAGAGTGGGGCAGAGAATTGCTGCAGCGGCGAGAAAGCCCGGCTACGGGTGGGAATTCAAGTTGATTGAGTCGAAGGAGAAAAATGCGTTTTGTCTCCCGGGCGGAAAGGTGGCGGTCTACACGGGCATCATGACGGTGTTTGAAAATGAAGCCCAGATGGCGGCCGTGATCGGTCACGAAGTGGCCCACGCCACTGCAAGACACGGAGGCCAGCGGATCACGGTGGCTTTGGGTGCGCAATTGGGAATGACTGCACTAGGAGCCGTAGTGGGAGGAGAGGATTCGAAGGAAAAACAGGTTCTTTTGGCGGCCCTTGGGCTAGGCGCCAACGTGGGCGCCATTCTTCCCTTTAGCCGCTCGAATGAGACAGAAGCCGATGAAATCGGCCTAGTTTACACGGCTCGTGCCGGCTACGATCCGCGCGAGGCTTCTCGTTTCTGGGAGAAATTCGCGAAGGAAAGTGGCGGTGCCCCGCCAACGTTTTTATCCACGCACCCGAGTAGCTCTAGCCGCCAGGAAAACCTGCGCAATCGCGTGGGATCGGTGATGGGCGAGTACGATCGTTCGCCCAAGTACGGCACCGGCGAGCGGATTTGATTTGCTGTCATTGCGAAGAGCCCCAAAGGGGCGACGTGGCAACCTCCTCACTCGAAGGTTGCCGGGCCTGCTACACAGGCTCGCAATAACATAGAGTCTAAACTTCCTTCTCTTTTCCGCGATCCAAAAGGTTCATGAATGGGCGGAGAAAATCTATCGGTACGGGAAAGATGGTCGTTGAGTTGTTCTCAGTAGCAATTTCCTGAAGTGTCTGCAAATAACGAAGTTGCAGTGCTGCTGGATGCTTTTCCATTGCCTGGGCGGCTTCTACGAGCTTGGCAGCGGCCTGGGCCTCACCCGCAGCGGAGATCACTTTAGCACGGCGTTGGCGTTCGGCCTCGGCTTGAGTGGCCATCGCTCGCTGCATTTCCTTCGGTAAGTCCACCTGTTTAATCTCGACCGCTGTCACCTTGATGCCCCAGGGCTCGGTGTGATGATCGAGAATTTCCTGAATTTTTTTGTTTAAAACTTCCCGTTCGCTCAAGACTTCATCGAGTTCGGCAGAGCCAAGAACGGATCGTAAAGTTGTTTGCGCGTATTGAAATGTGCTCTCAAGATAGCTTTCGACGTTATTTACGGCTTTCACGGGGTCGACTACGCGAAAGAGGATCACTGCATTCACGATGATGGAAACGTTATCCTTGGTGACCACATCCTGCGGGGGGACGTCCGTTGTGATAATTCGGGTGGAGACTTTCACCATCCGCTCAATGCCGGGAATGACAAAAATCAACCCAGGCCCACGAGCCCCCATGAGGCGACCCAAGCGGAACAAAACGCCTCGCTCATATTCCTGAAGCACCCGAAGACCGGAAAAGATGAAGAAACCGACGAGGATCAAAGGAAAGAGAGGGCCAAAGAGCAACATAACAGGACTCCTTTAATTAAGTCTTACAGACGGTGAGGACCATTTTGTGGATTGCTTTAATCCGTACGGGCGCGCCTTTCGGAATTTCTTCCTCGGATTCCGAGATAGCGCTCCAAAGCTCGCCCGCCACAAAAACTTTTCCCGATTGCGCGCTCACAGGCTCACGCACTTCGGCAAACTCTCCGATCATCGCTTCGAGGCCCGAGAGCGCTTTTAAACGACGAGATCGCACAACCAAAAGGCCAAGGCCGAACGCTGTTGTTGCAAGCAGGGCAGCCATAGGCAGGATGAGCGCCAGTGATAGGCGAAATTCTGGCAAGTTCGTATCCATCAGATACAGAGATCCAAAGATGAACGCGACTATTCCGCCGATTCCCAATACGCCGAAGGAGGGAACGAACATTTCTATAATGAGTAAGATCATTCCGAGCAGAATGAGCGCCAGAGCGCCGTAGTCGATAGGAAGGGCTTGAAACGAAACCAAGCTCAAAATGATGCAAAAGGCTCCGAGAACTCCCGGAAAAATAATCCCGGGATGAGTCAGCTCGATCCATATGCAGAGCCCACCGATGGTGAGTATCAGATAAGCGATATTGGGATCGGCGAAGAAAGAGACGACCTTGTGTTTAATCGTCGGCTTGTAGGCGATGAGCTCCGCGGGTGCTTCCGGAAGCCTCTTGAGAGCCCCCTTCGATGTTTTGAATTGAAAGCCGGCGACGCGCTTTGAAAGATCGGCGGCATCGAGCGCCATGAGATCGATGACGCCCATTTTCAAGGCTTCCTCGGCAATGATGGAGGAGCTCGATCGGACTGCTTTGATCGCCCAATCGGTATTGCGGCCCTTTGTCTTCGCAAGGCTCTCCGCAAAGGCCGCGACATCGTTCGCAATTTTATCCGCCATAACCTTGTCGGTTTTCTCCCCAAGCCCCACGGGGTGGGCCGCTCCAATGTTCGTTCCCGGCGCCATTACGGCAACATCAGCGGCGAAGGTAATTAATGCACCGGCACTTCCCGCGTGCGCCCCCTGCGGTCCGACCCACACCACCACCGGAATCGGGCTGTTCAACATGGCTTGAACGATTTGCCGGGTGGTATTGAGGAGACCTCCGGAAGTATCCATCTGAATAAGAACGTAAGGGGCCCCGCTCTTTTCGCCCTCCTTAATTCCGCTTTCTATGTAGTCGGCCGTACCAGGGTTGATGCTATCGGAAACCGTCAACCAAAGTGCTGGCGCGGCCATCGCAGTCGAAGCAAGAAGAAGAATGGATATTAAAAGTTTCAAGTTGAGCTCCCCAGAAGTTGAAGCACCATTTTCATGTCTTCCCAGACCAATCTTTTCGCATCTGGTGTGCGAAGTAAGTAGGCGGGATGGAAAGTGGGAACCACCATTACGTCGGGAAGCCAGGGCAAGGGTTGAGGCTTTCCTCGAAGAGTCGACAACGACTGCGAGGTTCCCAATAAAGTAGATGCCGCCGTCGACCCGAGTGCAACAATCACTTGGGGAGAAACCGATCGCACTTGGCGTTGTAAGAAGGGAAGGCACTGCTCCACTTCAGCGGGCTCCGGCATCCGATTCCCTGGCGGGCGGCACTTCACGATATTGGCGATGAAGACTTCTTCTCGCGCCGTCTTCATCGCTTCCAAAATTTTCGTTAAAAGCTGCCCCGATTGACCCACAAATGCCAGTCCTTGCTCGTCTTCATCCGCTCCAGGCCCCTCGCCCACGAACATCAATCTTGCCTTTGGATTACCCTGACCAAAAACAATTTGCTTACGCGCTTCGCAAAGGCCGCAACGCCGGCAGTCTCCGAGCTCTTCCCGAATAGACTCCAGACTTTCCACACGCTGAGTTTCCACGGGTGCCGAATTCAGAAGGGCTTCTATTGAATCTTTCTTATTCGTGAGGCCTTCGAGAAAATCGAGGCCGTGAGCCTCCCACAATCTGAGATATTCGAGCGCCAGAGAGGAAGTGTCTTGTGGTAACATTTTTAAGCCCATGCAGAATAGGAAAAGTAGACGCATCCTGCAAGCGATTGGACTTTCTTTTGGGGTTCTATTCGCTCTTTTTTTCGGCTGCGTTAGCCGTTCCAATCCCTCCGAACGTTTTTCGCAGAGCGCCGTACTTTCCAGCCCCTCGTTGAGTGTGACGCTAGCGGATCCCAAAAATTTCACCTTTGCCTTCGTGGGGGATCTTCATATCAACGGACAAAATACCGATCGCCTTCGCCGCATACTGGCTGCAGCTGCCGCAGAAGGGGATGCGTTTCTCGTTCTTTTGGGCGATATCGCGGACGAAGGAAAAAAGGAGGATTTCGATGCGGTCCAAACCGCTCTCTCCGATCTAGGATTTGCCGGAAAAACACTTTATGTAATCGGCAATCATGACATATTCGGCGAAGGATGGACGCAATATAGGAATTTGCTTGGTCCCACCCACTATTCCGTGACGGTGGGGAATAGCCGCTTTCTCGCGCTAGATACCGCGGACGCCTCGGTAAATGAGGCGGAGAGCGATTGGCTCACGCAGGAGCTCGCGAAAGGGGGAAGTGAGAACACGTTTCTCTTAAGCCATTATGCGCCGGTGGTGCCCGGGGTAAGAACTTATCTTCGACTGGCGAACGAGGAAGAGGCCGCGAGGTTAATGAAATTAGCGACGTTAAATGGGGTCACAGGATGGCTTAGTGGCCATTATCATAGTTTTGTGAGCGAAAAAATGGATGGTGTGGCCTACACGATTGCCGGCGGAGGAGGAGGGCGAAGGATGGAGCCCGTCGTGGCATTCTTTTTCGCCCAGGCTACTGTGTCGGGAACTGAAGTGAGCTATCGCTACCAGATTGTGGAGTAAGGGGAACCGCGAGCGATACTCCCATGACGAGCTGATTCCACCGTCCAAATCCCAAAAGAATTTTGTAGCGAAAGAATGTGGTGAACTCGCCCACGCTCGGCCATTGGTATTGGAGGCGAAGGCCGACATAGGGATTGTTCAAGTTTTCCACTTCAATCTCATCGAAGGTAGCCAAATCCGTCCAGAGGCGCCAGTCTTCATTCCATTGAATGCCCAGGCCCATCTGAATAATAGGGTCGTGTTCCCGACGAGGATTGGAAAAAAAAATCGGGATAGGCAGGCCTCCGTCGACTCTTGAAAATCGTTCGTACCAGCCGAGCTCGAGTGAGCCTAAGAGAAGTCCCGTGATCTCTTCCTCAAAATGCGCACTCAAAGTGAAATGCGTGACAGAAGTGGGGTTTGAAAAACGATATCCGTGGTGGAGGCGCGACTTCACTTGAAGAAAGGGCAACACTCGGTAGGCAATTTCCCCTTTATAGTGAAAAGAGTGCAGAGTGGCCCAGCCGGTATAGAGTCGCGCTCCTGTTTCCACCCGAAAGTCTTCTGAAATCGGAAATCCTGCAACAAGTGAGCTTCCCGTCGTATCCGTAGTCGAAGAATCTGCTCGGTAGCGAAATTCGGCCGCATAATCGACGGCAAAAGCATTCAAGCAAAGGGAGAGAAGAACCTTAAGAAACACGAGCGACCTTGAAGCCGCGCTCTTTCAGCGCGCGCGTGATCTCCTCGCTATGCTCCGGGCCCTTTGTTTCGAGATCCACTTCCACTTCCGCCTCGCCTACTCCAGTTTTCAAAGTCGATCTCTGATGGAAAACCTGAAGGATGTTCGCGCGTTTTTCCGCTAGAACCTGAGTAATTGCAAGAAGGCCACCTGGTCGGTCCGTGACGGTAATCACTAGCCGGACTAGGCGCCCCTGCTCGACAAGGCCACGTTGTAAAACTGAAGAAAGCGCCGGAAGATCGATGTTCCCGCCGGAAAGAACGAGCGCCACTTTCTTTTCCGGAATGAAATTCTGCAATACCGCCGCGACAGAAAGCGCCCCTGCTCCCTCGACGACTAATTTTCCATGTTCCGCCAAAAGGGCAATGGCATTGGCAATCCCTTCTTCGTGAATCGAGAAAATGTCATCTACGCAACCGCGTA
>JAHFAF010000024.1:19236-25488 GCA_023250715.1 Pseudobdellovibrionaceae bacterium
TCCGACCATAAATTCATCGGCGTATTTCGCAGCCACCCCTTCTGCGAGTGTGAAGTGGACTTCCTCCTCAGCCGCTCGATTTTGGTGAAAGGATGTCCAGGTTGCCGGAGCATTTTGTGCGGTAACGCCGTAAACTTTCAGGTCGGGCCGCAAGGATTTCAGGGCACTCCCGCAACCGGAAATAAGGCCCCCTCCACCCACCGCAAAAACTACGGCCTCGAGATCTTGGAAGCAGGGATCTTCCGCAAGTTCGAGAGCCAGGGTGCCCTGACCCGCCATAATTTTCGGATCTCGAAAGGGGTGAATGAAGAGAAGGCCATCCTTTTTTGAAAGAGCCATCGCGTGTTCGTAAGATTCATCATAATAATTTCCGACGAGCTCCACTTTTGCTCCCCAATTTTGCGTATTTGCAACCTTGATGGTCGGCGTGCTCGTCGGCATCACGATCGTGGCCTTGATTCCCAAAGAGTGGCAAATGGCGGCAACCCCTTGCGCATGATTTCCTGCGGACGCGGCAATCACTCCATTTTTCTTGGCCTGGGCGAGATTGGAAAGGATGCAATTCGCTGCACCGCGAATCTTAAACGACCCTGTGTTTTGAAGGTTTTCGCACTTGAGCCAAATTCTTTTCCCGCACCTCAAGCCGAGCGTTTCAAACTCGAGCAAAGGTGTCTTTCTGATGTAGGGTTGAATCATTTGTCGGGCGGCTTGAATCTCGGAAAGTGGGATAGTCAGCATAGGGGAAGAATAGCAATGTCCGCCTCGCTACGAAAGTACAAGAGTGATCCCATTCCCGCGGGAGAATCGTATTCTAAGTGGGCACTCGAATGGGTAGCACCGACGTAAGGAGCAACATGTACGGCACCATCACATTGATTATCCTGGTCTATTCCAGCCTTCTCTTCGCCGAATTTGATTCGGGCCTTTTGGCACTCGATGAATTCAATCCAATGGAATACCGGTCATCGGGCTGCGAGTTAGGTGCAGACATCGGCCTTTGCCTTTGCCAAAGGTACGAATCCGACCCAGAAACGTACGGCATTTGCGCCCAAGCTTCTTCGTCGAATCCTGATAATCAGAGAGGCCCTCAATTCATTGAAACTAGGGGAGGAACCCAGCCGCGCCTCTTCGGAGGACCTTATGGCTCCTCTCTGGAAAGGGACTCCGAAATATTTGATGCGTTTACAGATTCCCAACTAAGGAATGGGATGGACGCTGGTTCGATTCAGACATTGACGGAAACCTTAGTTGGCGAAGGCAATTCGAATGCTAGTGCTAGTGGCAATGCCGTTACGGCCCAACCCATAAACGCTAGCCCTGTAAGCCAAAACACAACAGTGATAAAACCTTACCAGCCCATTTTCGGAAGCGGTTGTAATAAAAAGAAGAAGAAATGACACTAAGTTAAGAGCTGCTTCAACTCGGGTCGCAAAGCGGTCAAATTGCCCCACGGTCTTTTTTCATCATTCCTTCACAGTTTTACCTCAAAATGGAAAGATGCCTAAATTCTCACTTTTGTTTTCCTTTCTAGTCGCATCCTCGATTGTTGCAACCCATGTTTATGCTGACGCGCTTCTGACCGCTTCTCCGATGGAGACGGAGCTCAGTGAAAGTGTTTGCTCAATCATTCGAATCGGGTTGAAGGGAAAAATATACGACCTTTGCGTAGGTGACGGGAAGGTTAACAAGGCGACAGCCTTGGATACGGCCGTCGAGATATTCCCCGGTGTGGATGGCACGCTACTTATCGACGGAGTTAAGTACGAAGTCATCGTGGATAGCTCCGGGGGCGTCACCGTACGAGAGCTTTAAGACCTCCCTTTCCATCAAAATAATTTAGAAAACAGGCTCATTTCGGATAAGCTCGCCCAGGCGTGAAATCCGCTCTGCGCATAGTGGTCATTTCGGGGGTCGCTCTCGCCGGAGTAGCTTGGATGATCTTGGGGCTTTTGACTCCCATCGACTATTGGGATGGGATGAACTTCGTTCTGCAATCTCGTCGATTAACGGACCCTCAATTTTCCGCCATCCCGTTTGATGCTTGGCGTCCTCGGGGGCTTGTGGCTCTGCTTTCGGGGTTTGACTGGGTGACTTCTCATCTCACCCATTCTTTCCCCTCGGTAGCTCAGTACCACGTTTTCATGGCGCTTCTTACGGTGGCGTTTTTGGCCGTTTGGAATGTGACGAACTCGAGACTTTGGGGAAGAACACCTGCCTTTCTTGCGACTCTTTTTTTGCTGGCGACGGATTTGGTCCATCACTATGCCGCCTCACTCCTCGCGGACGT
Organism: Pseudobdellovibrionaceae bacterium; assembly: GCA_023250715.1. Classification (GTDB taxonomy): domain Bacteria; phylum Bdellovibrionota; class FAC87; order UBA2466; family UBA2466; genus JAHFAF01. Next base: position 21,524 of record JAHFAF010000024.1, read on the forward strand.
GACGACGAGTCTCTATTGGGGGCTTGCTCTACTGGTTTTCGTTTACCGGGCGGAGGAAGAATTTCCGCGGGGACGAGCTATTCTGTTCGGTGCACTGGGAGCCTTTTGTGGTTTGAGTAAATTTCACTTTCTACTTTTGTTGCCGATGACCGTAATGATCTGGGCGGCGGCCGATTGGAAAAAAAGAGCCCGTGCTCTAGGGTGGGCTCTCTTGGGCTACTTTCTCGCGCTTGAAGCAGGGTTGCGCTGGCTCAGTGGAAATGAAACGGGAATCCTCGGTCAGGGCCGGTCTCTATTAGAACAGGTAAAGGTGGTAACGAGACTCCATCGGCCGGTGGAACTGTACTTCGAAGGTCTTTTCTGGATGTACGGTCCAATCTTTTGGATGCTTATCCTCGTGGGAATCATCAATTCGAGACGGACGCTCATCTTACCGGCGCGATCCCGGGCGGTTCTGACCGGAGCTTTGGGCCTTGCGATTCTCACGCAAATCATATCCCAGCGAGAGATTCGCTATCTCGTCCCGCTCCTCCCTCTATTTCTCGGCTGGGTGGCGGCGGTAATGGTGCAATGTCTGAGGCAATGGCCGGCGGCGGCTCGGATCGCATGGATGGGACTTTGGGGCATCGCTCTTCTTTATCCTGTCATGCGCAGTTATCGAGACTTAAGAATGTCGTTCACGGGAACGTTTTATCAAAATGCACGTCAGGAAAGTGATGTCTATTGGGCGTACTTTGGTCTTCCGTCTTTAAAGGGAAATCGCTGTGGGAAAATAGAAGCTTGTCTCTTTTCGCTGAAGTCCCCTGATTGGGAATATCCCAAGGACGAGTACTATCGCAGTTACGATCTTGGCCCTCATTATGAATTTTTCACCCGCCTTCCGGTCTCGCTTCATTCCTGTGGATTGAATCAGCGGCTTGAGAAACTAACGTCGGAAGATACCTGCTACGTTCTTCCTTATCAGGATGCGAAGGAAAGCTCGCCCTATCTAGCCGTGATTAAACCCCTAGGGACGGGCTGGACATGGAATCAAAAGAAGTTGCTTCTTTCCCTTTCCGCGCATCCCCGGGAAGGGACCCATTGCGAACAGGAAAGGTGTTGGAGTGTAGCACCGTTCTTTAGGGCCTCACCACGAGAGTATTAGCCCTGTGGCAATGATGAGACAGATGCTCAACCAGAATTCCACTGGAAATATTCTGTAGCCTCGACGAACGTCTCGTTTCATTTGATAGGTCGTGGAGCTTGCTGCCTTCCATAGCCAGGGTAGGAAAAAGGAGAGGGCGGCTAGGAAGTGTTCGATTCCGTAACGAAAGAAACTCCAAATCTTGCCGAGCTGGCAAGACAACCAATGGCGAAATGGGCGTCCTTCTAACTCGGGCATTCCGCTTACGAGTAGGGCGGCATGTTGCACACGTTGGTCGGCCAAGAAAGCCAGATGGCGTCTTTTCATCGTTCGTCCCTTTAATTTTCTTAAGTTCGTTTAAGAGGAGCGGTTTATACCAAAACTGGCCAGAACTAATCTAGAGACATTTTTCGCGCAAGCTCTTTTTTTCTAATTGACACGATGCATAGGAATTCATAACCCTAAAGGGAGTCGGGCTTATCCTTTGGGGAGGAATTTGATGATCCGAATCCTCGTTTTTGTTCTCGGGTTTTTCCTATCAATTTCAGTATTTGCGGAGAGTAGCCTTAGTTTTTTATTGGCTCCGGCCTTGATTGGCGTCACCAGCCGCCGGCTCGATACCGATTACGCAAAGACTCTCAAAATAGACCCTAGGGGGACGGTTTACGTTGGAAATGCAAAAGGGAATGGGGCCTGCACCGGACGAATGTTGAACCCTACTACCCTAATGTTGGCGGCCCACTGCCTGGAGCTCGAAGAGGGTTCGGATGGTATTTTGAATATCGAGGGGGTGAATTCACTTCGCTATTTCATCCCTTCCGCCTATCCCAAAGACGAGAGCGCCGATATTGCCGTGGTGGTTTTTCCTGAGGGCACAGGCGAGTTCTTGAAGATTCGAAGCTATGCCGGGCTCACCGAAACACCGATGGATAAGGGGAAAGCCTACTTAATCGGTTACGGAATTGAGGACGAAGACGCCGACAGAAGGACCAACGGGGCTGGCGTCAAAGGATGGGGTGAGCAGGAAATCGTCGATCGCAAGGGAGGTTTCTTGGTGAGTGAGCACAATCTTCCCAGCGCTCGGGAAAGAAAGGCCGAGGAAGCTGTTGGTTCTAAAGTCGCGGGCCTCTCCGGGGATTCCGGTTCCTCTGCTTTCAATGAAAAGGGGGAGGTCGTTGGAGTTCTCGTGACGAGATACTTGGAAGGGGAGCAAAAGACAGTTCAAGTTCCCGTTACGTTTTTTGGTTTTCCGACGGGAAAATTCAGAGAAGTAACGATCATTGAGAAGGTCACCGGCATTACCAATCAATTTATCGATGTGACGGGCAAGATGGCGCAGGATCTCTTTCGAGATGCCATTGTCTGCAAGAGTGCTCCTTGCGCCGGAAATTTTAAGGGGTCGGGCGTGAAAGAGGAGGAAAGCCGTCCCATTCTTACAAAATCGAAGACGCCCGTGCCGACAGAGCCCTTTGATCACCGGACCCTTCGTATCGGACGCTACCATTCGATGGAAGAGGGGCAGCCAGATCTATACGTTCATACCGTCTATGGTTCGGACTCAAAAATTACGACGACGGATCTTTTCGTTATCAAGGGAAATGACGTGAGTGCACGCGTGACCCTTACCTGCGAGGGCAAATTCTGCAGGGGCTATCACTCTGGGGTCGCTCTCGCCATCGACAACGATGACACCTTCAAAGTGAAGGGGCTAAAGAGCCAGGAACTCGTTCGCTACAGCTATGTTTGGGAAGAGTAGGGCTGGGGTCCTGGATCAAGTATCCGCTTGAGCACCCTTCAATCGGAGCGATTGAAGGGTTTCCTTGAAGAAAGAAGGCCCCGAAATTGCGAAGCAATTGCGGGTGACGAGGCGTTAGGAAATAGAAGAGTACTAAGTGCCTTCTTTGCCGCGTCAGCAGAGATCGATCGATTGATAAGCCTCACCGATATATATGGAAAGAGGCGTAGGGCTGTCTAACTTTTTGACGGGGTTGGACGAAAGAAGGGTCTTAAGAGTTTGAATTCAGATGCTAAGCGTACGATTCGGCTGTTTGATTTGGGTTATTGGCCCTTTTTCAGTGATTAAGCTGCAATTTTAATTGAAGGAATTTTTGCGAACTTGAAATTCGTAAGAATCTTGAACAGAAGTCGAGAAAATTGACAGCTGCCTCATGCGTATACTGAAGGCATTCGGATTGCATATCAAACCCCTACCGTGCGCCCCATCTCCATTTACATATTTGCATTCGCATTCCTTGCTGCGTGCAGCAAGGACTCTTCCTCTATAAGTACTTCGGGACTTGTGATCTCTGAGGCGAAAGCGCCAAGCGCGACTGCCCTTCCGACCCCCGCTTCTGACATAGATACCGATCCGACTCCGACGGCGACTCCGGTGGCGACTCCGACGGCGACTCCGACGGCGACTCCGACGGCGACTCCGACGGCGACTCCGACGGCGACTCCGACGGCGACTCCGACAGCGACTCCGACGGCGATGCCCCCAGGGATTCCGCCTGACCCGATCCCAACCCCAACTCCGAGCTCGACGCCGTCCGATTTCGTGTTCGCGGGGCAAGCAAGTATCCGAGATAGCTGTGGAGTCCTACTCGCCGAGGCCCATTCGACTGGAGGTAGTGTCCGGAGCCTGGATACTGTTCATCCCTTGTTAGTTGAACTCAACGTCCCCGTTACGTCTTTCAAATTCTGGGACATCAATGGTGACGACTATAAAGACGTCTTCGCCATGGATCGAAACGCTGCTACGGACGAAGTGGGAGTTCACATTTTCGATGGTCACAGTCTGTGCAACGGCACTCTAAGCCCTCTTCGATCCGGAATTCTCGGA
>JAHFAF010000003.1 GCA_023250715.1 Pseudobdellovibrionaceae bacterium
TCGGCATTCGCCGATATAAATCGTGCGCATTTAAGCGCGGCTTAGCGTGCTCGCTCGCTCGCCTGAGAGCTTCACTACTGCAAAAATAAGCGAGTTGCGGCGCCTCTCCCTCATTTGAATTAGTTCGTTGCTTGGTGGGCATTGTGGGAAGAGAAAGGCGGGATTGAAAACGTGGTTTATACTCTCTCTCATCAAGTTGAGGGAACGGTGCCGCCACAAAAAGCCAAAGTCGATAAAGTGATCGAATCAGCCAAGACCGCCTTGGAGAAGGAAGATGTTTCCGACGCACTCAAGAAGTCAGTCGGAGATGTTTTGGATCTGGTAACTGCTCTCGTGAATTACGTGGGCTTGAACAGTTCCAATAGCAGCAAGCCCCCCTCAACGGATCTGCATCGCCCTCGCAAACCAAGAACAGCTCGCGGTCGCAAGCGAAAGCCCGGGGCCCAGAAGGGGCATAAAGGCTCCCAGCTCAAGCCAGTGGAAAAGCCCGACCAGATTGAAGAAATTCTCGTAGATCGGGCGTCGTTACCCAAGGGGCGCTGGCGTCGGATCGGATTCGAGAAGCGGCAGGTCTTCGACGTCGAGGTATCTTTCAAGGTCACCGAATTTCAGGCCGAGATTCTACGCAGCGATACGGGTATAGAGTTCGTGGCCGACTTCCCCACTGGCGTAACGCAGCCCGCGCAGTATGGGGATGGCGTGAAGGCTACGTCGGTATACCTATCGCAGCATCAGCTTATTCCCCAAGCTTGGGTACGGGATGCTCTCAGAACCCAGTTTGGTCTAACGGTATCCGATGGATCGGTGAACAACTTCAATATTTTGGCGGCGAAAAAATTGGAAGAGCTGGGCTTTGAGCATTGGGCCCGCACTCAATTGATCGCCTCTCCTCTCCTGCACGGCGATGAGACCGGTAGCAACTTGAAAGGCGAGCTTTTCTGGATCCACTGCCTTTGCAATGAGAAGTTGACCTTGTTTCACTTCGACAAAAAGCGGGGCAAACCCGCGATGGATCGGATGGGAGTACTGCCCCACTTCAAGGGCCAGCTCGTTCACGACCACTGGAAGCCCTACTTTAGGTATGTCTGCACCCACATTTTATGCAACGCCCATCACCTCCGGGAGCTTGAGCGTGCCTATGAGCAAGATGGGCAGCGCTGGGCGCGCCGGATGAAAAAATTTCTCGAAGAGATGAATATCGCCGTCACGAAGGCGGGAGGGGAACTTTCGGACAAAAAAGCAGAGCAGTGCAGGAAGAAATACCGGAAAATATTGCGGGCTGCTGAGAAAGAGTGCCCGGAGAATACGGCGCAGCGAGCGCAAACCAAATCTAGAAATCTTCTCGAACGCCTTCTGGCCTTCGAAGAGGAGACGCTCCGCTTCATGGAAGACTCGCGCGTTCCGTTCACCAACAACCAGGGCGAGCGCGATCTGCGAATGACGAAAGTTCAGCAAAAGATCTCCGGCTGCTTCCGCTCCGCCCTGGGTGCCAAAAATTTTTGCCTGATCCGCAGCTACCTCGCCACCTGCCGGAAAAATGGCATCCATCCCATGGAAGCTCTGCGAACCATATTCGCTGGGAAACTACCCGCCTTCATGTCATAGCGGCTGGGTAGTTACGACTCGAATTATTTGGTCGAGGAAGGCCGGCTAGTGGGGGATTACAAAAAGCGCATCATCCATAGGGAGCTTTGGCAGCCCTATGGCTGGTACTCCCAACCTCTGAATAATCTTAGTGCGGTATACGCTGGGAAAATGAAATTTTCGTTTTTGTGCCCGCAACCCAAAGGAAAGGGAATCAAGAGGTCATTGAGACCTCCCGAATCTATTGTTTTAGACAATGGCGGTGAGGATATAATTGCGCTCACCTTGCCGTATGTCTGCCTAGCTCTTCATCGAGATAGGTCATCATTTTTTAAGATGCTTTATATGTACACTTTGCGGGATCTTGGCCTGGTGGATAAAGAGTTTGTGCTCATCCGAAATTTTAAGAAACGACTTGAACGACTCCAGGAATAACTAACGGATATTTATGTCGCTCGAAGCGCGGCTGAATTTGTCCAGTTTTAAAACTGCGTCATGCAGGTTCCGTGGAGCAAGATGGGCATATTTCAACGTTAGTTTGTAGTCGCTGTGGCCGAG
>JAHFAF010000261.1 GCA_023250715.1 Pseudobdellovibrionaceae bacterium
TGCCGAATCCGGTCGGGGAAATAATTGCTTGGCCTGTCACGGAAGCTCGCGTGGAATGACGCTTTCCACCCCCTACATAATTGGCGCTGGATTGGATTTGCACCAATACGATCCCAAGGGATTTCGCCCCGTAGGCGAGCTGGGGAATGGACTCAATCGGCGGTACGAAGCAGGTAATTCGCGATCCATTCTTCCCAAGTTAAACGGACAACCCGATACCACTTGTACCAAATGTCATTCCATTCCAGCGAATCAAGAGTTTCTGTTGGACTCTGCAGTAGGGATTGGATCTCACAATAAAGCGTGGATGCCGCCCGGAGTAGAAAATGCCACTCCGACTGAGCTAGAAGCGTACCGCGCGGCGGTGAAACGGATTAAGTATTGTATTGAAAATCCCAATGATGAAACGAACTGCTCTCTTTCTACGCCCGCAACGAACCAGTGCCCGCCGCCTCCCGATTTACACACCACAGCTCGGCTCAAACTGTCTCAAAATGAAAATTTGGAGAGTGTGGGCACCTCCACTTCCTATTTAAAGGAACTTACCATTTCACTCGGGAACTATCGGGATCCGGAAGTAGCAAAGAGCGGCAATCGTTCTCGCGATGATGTGCGCTTGCAGCTCACCCTTACCGGAAGTGATGGAACCTCCTGCCTCTTTAAAGATATCTCCCCCCAAGCTGATTCACCTGGACGTCGCGAACTCAAAATTCCTGCTAAAGTGGGGGTTTCCTACAGTGTTTCCATGAAGGCGATCCGAATTTGCGATGATCTTCAGCAGCGGGAACGTGCGGGTGATTCGGTTACGCTGTCGGTAAAAACGGGTGCAAACACTTCTTCTGTGGACGTTGACAGCGTGCCGCATGCCTTAAGAGAAAATGAAACAGGGCAAGTAGTAGACCATTGAGTTTGAAATTGTGTGGCACCTAGCCGGGTAGGGCGTCTAAAAGAATTTTGGGCGGTTGGCAGCCCTTCAATTCGAAGATTCGGGTAGAGAGCGATCCAGTATGAAAAAGGTATTGGTCTTTCAACACGTGCCGCATGAGATTTTGGGTACGTTTCACCCCTTACTCAAAAAGGCGCGGTTTCGTATACGTTACGCGAACTTCGGTCGCCATCCGAACCTAAAAATTGATCCTACTTCCTACGACGGAATTGTCATTCTGGGCGGGCCGATGGGTGTTTATGAAAAGGATCGGTATCCCCACCTTCAAACCGAAATCGAAGCCATTCGTCTTGCCGTCGATCAGGAAAAACCGGTACTGGGAATCTGTCTCGGGGCTCAGCTCATCGCGGCAGCTCTTGGCGCAAAAGTGGATCCCCACCCTCAGCGTGAAGTGGGCTGGTGTGATTTAGAAATTACATCGGCCGCTAAAAATGATCCGGTCTTGGGCCAGTTGAAAGAGAGTGAAAAAATCTTCCAATGGCACCAGGACTCCTTCGAGTTACCGCCCGGGGCGGAGCTTCTTGCTACTTCTTCCATTTGCCCCAACCAAGCGTTTCGTTTGGGGGATCGAACTTACGGATTTCAATTTCATTTGGAAGTGGACGAGGCAGTGATTGAGCGCTGGCTGGGGCTTCCGTGTCATGGACCGTGGCTTGAAAAAGGAAACCTCGCCGACAAAATCCGATCCGAGACTCCCCAACACATCGGGAGACTCAAAATTTTAAGCGATCAAGTATTTAGCAGTTACATCGAGTTATTCAGCCGGAAGAGGTCGCGCGTTCACCTGGGCTCCGGCCACAAGTGATTGAATTACGATCTTGGCTAAGAAAATATTCAGACCGAGGAAGCCAATCAGAATAAGAAAGTCTTGATAGACGTACTTGAAGGGCGCCCCTCCGAGATAGACCGAGCGAAAGCCATTCACGAAATAAGTCATGGGCAGGCAATTCCCTAGAAATCGAATTACCATCGGCATCCCTTCCGCGGGCCAGGTAAAGCCGGAAAGGATAAAGCTCGGCATCGCGACGAACATCAATGCCTGTGTCGCGAAAAGGCGTGTCTTGCAAAGCCCGCTCACCCAAAGTCCCCAGGAGACGACCGTTAAAACGAATAAAAGAGTGAAGGGAATCGCCACGAGCCAGCTTCCTTCCATCGGGATGTCGTTCAAAGGAAAAAGAACACGTAAGTAAAACTCCGCAACAATGAAGTTCACGACAATGTAGGGTAACGCTTTCCCGATCATCAAGATCCATGGGTTTCGAGAGTATTGAAAGAGTTCGGGCAGGGACCCCCTTTCTTTTTCACCGGTCCACGAGAGCGCTATGCCGAGAAGGATCACCTGCTGCAAAATCGCCATCAGAAGTCCAGGCACCATGAAGTTAGAATAATTGAACGAGGGATTAAAAAGCGATCGCAGGTCGAGCTTCACGGGCATGAAGCGCTCTTTTGCCGAAGATAATCTATCGCCCTTCTTCATTAGAGTCTTGATCTCCACACCCGCCGAAAAAGTCTGCACGACTTCATTAATTGCTTTTGCGGCCGTATTCGCGCCGACCATGCTGGCTGCGTTTACATAGGCAGTCACGGTGGCATCGTGTCCGCGCTTGATGCGAAGGGTAAAGTCACGCGGTATGACGACCGCGGCATCTATGGATCGGTCGTAGATCAGGTCCTTAAGCTCGTCGACAGATCGAGCCTGCTTGACCAAATTGAGTTTTGGGGAGGCGTCGAGCATGCGTACGAGGGTCCTTGCGGGGCCGGAGATATCTTCTTGAATGATGGCCAGAGGCAATTCGCTCAATGAGTGCTTCGAGTAAACAAGGCAAAAAATGCCTGCGTAAAGAAAGGGCGCTAGAATGACGACGCTTCTTAGCCGCGAGTCATTCCAGATCCCCATAAATTCCCGGCGCGCTATTTGAAGGACAGCATCCATCAGCGCTCCGATGTCACGAGCGCCGTCATTCCGGGGCGAACGCTTTCGCTGCTCGCGGGCAAATTCACGCGGAGCTCGAAGGTCTTTAAGTCAAAGGTACCCCGATCTTGCGTGTTCGTCTTATTGGCGAATCCGGCAAGCGGGGCGATGTAGTTCACTTCCGCCAGGACTTTTTGATCTTTCAATGCTGGGAAGACCACGCTCACTTTTTGGCCCATCGGAAAGCTTTGTAAGCTCGTTTCCGGGATATTGAAAGTCACCCAAGCCTCCGAGGTCTTTAGAAGGGTAATGACGGGATATCCCGCGGGCACTAGCTCCCCTTCGTGGTTCAAGATTTGAAAGACTTCCCCATCAATAGGAGAGGCGAGGCTCATGTCCTTCACGTAGGCATCGACTTCGGCAAGTCCGTTTTTCGCTTGGTCCAGTAATGCCTGGGCTCCCATCTTTTCCTCAGGCCTTGCGCCCACATTAGCCATGCGTTGCTTAGCGTTCATTGCATTGAAATTTTCTGCAGAGGCCTGGTACTTGAATTCGACCTCGTCGAGATTCTGCTGTGAAATCGCCCCCTCCTTGAATGCTCCACGCGCTCGCTCCAAGCTCGATTTCGCAAACTGCATTTGCTTTCGCGCGGCTTCCACTCCGGCTTTGAGTTGAGCTTTCTCTTCCGGTCGAACCGCATCGTCGGCAATCGACTTCTTGCTCTCTGCCGCGGTCAGAAGGGCTTGGGCTTGTTTTCGTTTCGCAGCAATTACATCGTCCTCGAATTCGACGAGAAGATCTCCCGCTTTCACCTTCTGCCCCGACTTTACCAGGAGTTTGTGCACGCGTGCGGGCAATCTCGAGGCCACGTCGATTTCGTCTACTTCCACCTGGCCGTAAATGTTTCGGTGGGCCTTGGAATTTTGCGAGCAAGCTGCAAGGAGAGTGAAAACTAAAAGCCAAGTATTCTTCATGACGGTGCCTCTACTTCTTTAGTGCGGCCTCGTAGGCTGGAATAAACTGCCCGACGTCGCCACTAGCGGTATAAAGCTCAATGAGCTTGCGATTAAATTCCTCAATCAAGCGAATCCTTTTGATTTGAACGGTTTCATAATCCGTTGCAGCTCGTAGAATTTCGATTCCACTGCCATCTCCATTCTTAAATCGTACTTCCGCGAGCCGAAGTGCTTCCTTCGCCATGCCTATACTTTCTTGCAGCGCTTGATAGCCCGCTTCGCTTGCGGAGAGCTCCGTATAAATTTTTTCAATCTGAAGGGGGATCTCTTGCTTGGCCCGTGTGGATAGAATCTCCACCTTCTCGGCGAGGCGCGCGGCTCTTTGTCTTTCAGGAAGACTCGTTGCAAATGCGGTGAGCGGAATATCGACGACAATTCCCACGGCCCACTGGGGCTGAATCAAGGGAAGTTGATGGGAATAAAGATTATGCGACCCTACAGCGAGGACCGCAGGTAACATTTCTCCCGTATGCGCTGCCTTAAGTGCGTCCACTTGATCCGCCTTTGCCTTAAGGATAGCGAATTCTCGCCGTTTCTGAAGACTTTGAGTTTTGAACAGATCCACTTTTGCCGGCATCGCGGATTTTACGAGTGGAGTTTCATATTTTACGGTGCTGACGGACTCGTGCCCTGTCGTGGTCTTGAACGCTAAGTCGGCAAGCTGTGCTTTTCCAGTTGCTTCGGCGATGCGGGATTGTAGATCGGCCTGGGCCACCTTTACTTGGAGTACGGAGAACTTGGCGCCTAATCCGCGCTTCACTAACGTATCCGAAATCCCACGGATCCGATCGAGGTCTTCTTTCAGTCGGCCCAAAATCTCGAGGCACTCTCTTGCGAGTTGAACACTAAAATAGCGCTCCATCGCTTCTTGAATTTTGTCGTCCGTGACCTTTTCGTGACTCGCTTCTGCTTCGCGCGATTGCGCCTTCGCGGCATCGAGTCCCGCCGTGATTCTTCCGCCTGTGAAAATGGGCCAGGTAAGAACAGCATTCGCGAGAACAAAATCCTGTTTCTGGATGCTAAGCGGAGGAAGATCCACCGTAATGGTCGTGCTCAGAATGGTGAAATCCTTCGGCGGGAGTTTCAGTTGAATGTCTTCGCCTAAGTGAATGTAAGAGGCACGGATTCCCAATGAGGGAAGGTACCTTCCGCGCGCGGCCCATACTCCGTGCTCGGCTGCTTCCCTATCCTTTAAAGCGGCCCGAACCTCCTCGTTGTGGCCCTTTACGTAACTAGGAATTTCGGAAAGCGTAAGGGCATTTACTGTTGGAATGGTGAGAGAGAGGTAGGCTCCGACGAGCAAAATAGCGCTAGGCGTCACAGGGCGCGCAAGCTACCCCAAATTGCAGTTCAAAACAAGGGCATGTCAAATATTAGCTATAGATATTAATATCTTACCTTGAATATTATCCTATTTGAGGTGCGCAAGATATTGTTGCCGAATATCCATTCCCACAAGACTATTGTAAGCGGTGAGTAACTTTGTCGTGACGGGACCAAAAGCACCTTGGCGCAATTTCTTCCCGTTTACCGATGTGACGCCGCAAACACAAAGGGAAGTCGACGTGAGAAATGCCTCATCGGCGAGATAAAGATCGCGCAGGTCGAGATCCATTTCTTTCACCGTAAGTCCCAGTTTCTCGCCAAAGCCCATCACCGTATTGCGACTGATCCCCGGCAACACGAATTGCTCTCTTGGGGTGAGCAGTTCCTTTCCGCGAACCAAAAAAATATTCGAATTTGATCCCTCCGCAAGGTTTCCCCGTTCATCGAGAAGGAGCGGCCAAGCCTCGGGATTATTTTGTTTCACTTCCTGGTCGGCCAGCACGAAATTGAGATAATTGTGGCTTTTGATCCGAGGGCTCACGGCCCAAGGAGGAGTTCGTCGAATACTCGGGGTAACGAGCGTGATCCCATCGCGATAAACTTTCGCTCGGCCCGCGAACGGAATCGGATCACAAATGACTAGGGTCGCCGGATCCGTCGAATAACTCATTCGGCGCGACCCGCGCGTCACTCTGAAATCGATCCAAAAATCCTCGTAGCGCCCGAGAAGAGGGCGATTGCGCTCGACCAGATCTTGGGCCACCCTCAGGAGCCCCTCGTGACTCAAACTTGGCTTTAGGTTTAGGACCTCGCACGACGCAAAAAAACGCTCCAAATGCTCGGCCACTTGAAAAGGCTTGCCGTTAAAGGTTCTCGCCGCGTCGAAAACCGCATCCCCCCGAGTGAAGCCATCGTCAAAGATGGAAACAGTCGCTTCCTCTTCGGGAATAAATTTCCCGTTCGCCCACACTATCAAGGATTCATGTTTCATAGGGCCTAAGATTTGCCTGACCGTCGGTTCGAACACAACCCTTTTCTAGGTTAGCGCTTCGCATTGTAAATCTCAGGATTGGGTGTGATTTTTGGGCGATTTGGTCGCCCTAATTCCCCAGCGATTTTGTCGCCCTGGTAGTAACTCATCGGTTTTTCAGCCCGCCTTCCTCAGTAGCGGTGCACATTGGCTTAACTCGATGGG
>JAHFAF010000262.1:0-428 GCA_023250715.1 Pseudobdellovibrionaceae bacterium
CAAGATCGCGCGGTCGCGCCATAGTTTCCGTTAGCGTCTGCTTTCCATGAGTCACTCAGGCTGTAGACCGTATCCACTTGGGGACAGCTGGTTCCGTAGCAGCGTTCTACGAGGTAATGATGGGCTCTCATATCAGGAAATGAGATCACAATATTGTCACTGCCCCTATCATAAACCCCAGTCACGTAGGGAGGAGGCAGTGGAACCGGCGGGGCAAAGGTAATCGAAATACTCGGTGAAGTTGAGTACTTTCCGCTACTGTTCAATGCATAAATATCTACCTTGAATTGACCTGGGCCGTCCGCGGTAAAATCAAAGGAAGTACTCTGTCCCAAATTGGGCTTAATCGGATCGAGAACCCACTTCACACCGTCGGATTTAAATTTTCCAATGCCGTAGGCTCCCCCTTTAGTCAGAAAATTATCCGC
>JAHFAF010000262.1:438-6386 GCA_023250715.1 Pseudobdellovibrionaceae bacterium
GCGTGGTCCCAGGTGACGTGAATATTTGCCGTCGTGTTGTTCACACTAATCGTAAGATTTTTCACCTGGGAGGGCCCTGCGAAACGAAGCTTGTATTCATCGCTCGCCATAATTCCGTCCCGCATCTGCGCTTGGGTCATGCCGGCGGCCATTTTAGCGAGCCAGTAGGCGAGCCCATCCGGATCCACTGGTCGTGCGAGAAGCTCGAGATAAGCACCACGGATGGCGCGCTCGGGAGAAGCTTGAATAGCGGCGCGCATTTGCGTTTCCGAAATTCCAGACAAAAGTTGTCCGACCCAATACGAGAGGTCGACTCCATTGGCCTCTCGGCCCATGATTTCGAGGAAGGCCCTTTTAACTTGCGCCCCCAGATCTGAATTCGATCCGGCTGCGGTCGGGCCCGCCGCACTAAAAGAAAGGTCCGTTGGGCGCCAACCGGTCCAAAAACCAGTGGAATACGTCAAAACATTCGCGAAGGGTTGATCGTTTAAGTTGCGATAGAGCACGAGGAAGTTGTTTGCCATCAGGCCTTGACAACCAATCGCATTATCGCTCGCCCCGATTCCGAGATTCGAACTTGGAAGCGTTTGCCAGTCGGACCACCGGTCATTCGACCAGATAAATGTATTCATTGAAATCTGTTTTGTTGCCGAACTGATAGCAAACAACTCAACATTCCCGTCCCGATTGAGGATGGCCCTTGCCGCGGAGCTGGTTCTGAAAATGGTCTGCCAGGAGAGTTCGATGGAAGACCAAGGAGTAAACGAGCCACTCATCGTATCCATCTCACTGGCCCATAGGCGACCCAAGAGATCTTTTGAAAACACCTTCAACCTGTGACTTCGAACATGCTTAACGACACCTAGGGAAGCGTCGGTGAGCAGCTTTCCGGCCCCGTGATCACCAATTTTCTTCCAGGAGAGCCAACTATTCGAGGAGCTATCGAACTTGATCACGTACGAGGATCGGAATATCGAGGTGGCGAACAGAAATAAAGCCCCCTCCGAATCCGTGGCAAATTCCGGACTGTAATTCGTAGGAACTGTATTAGGGAGCGCTACCCACCCCGCCCAATTTCCAGAGGTGATATCTTGCGAGTTTACATAGATGAGAGATTCGGATCCGACGCGCGCCAATCTCACCTTATTGTTTTTCTTGTCAAGGAAGGTCGCTACCGCAATCGAGGTTGTATCGCCCGATGTAAAAGGGTATTGCCACCCACTCCAAGTTCCATCTTGACCCAATCGATTGACCTGAATGCGATTGTTCAAGTTAGGAACGTATAGGTCGATCCGGCCGTCGTCGTAGTGGACCGCGGACACTGCTGCCCTTGCCTGCAAGGCGTACCCCCAAACGGAAAAGAGAAATGCCATCGCTATCGATATTTTGACAAGCGTTTCCATCTATCGGACCGCCCTGTTTACAAAACTGCGATATTCATTGCTGCCTAAAATCCGAGCGAGCACTTCCTCCAAGCTCATTTGATTGACGGACATAACTGAAATCCAGTAGTCGATATCTTCATTCGATGGATCTCGTCTTACGAAGTTGCGGTAGGCAGTGGTCAAAAGTAGGGCTTGCGCCTCACGGCTCGTGCGAATGACCCGTTCTACATCCGCACGCGTTCCTTGTTTATTCTTGAGCACATTTACAAAAAATGCTTCGGCTCCCCGCTTTTTTCCCAAATGGGCCCCATAGAGATACGACACGTAATCTTCGGGCGAAGACCATCTGCTATTAAATTCTGGCGAAGCAAAAAACAGGGGGGGCAGCTGGGTAATGCTTATTCCGGATCGCAACACGGAGGTCCAATATGCCAGCCCGGCGACATCAGCCGGTCTTCCCAAAAAGCTCTGGTAGAATTTACCGATATCCTTTCCCTGTTTCGCGGCCGAAGTGAGAAACACCTTTGCGATCGCCACGGGATCGGGGTTTTGTTTAATGATATTTTCAAAGTAAGTCAGACCGGCAGTATCCGGGCAATTGCCCAAGATATCGGAATAGAATCCAGTAATAGTAAGCGCGTTGGAATCAAGGAGCGCGGGGTGAAACGTTGAAGAGGTGCCCGAGCTGGTCGAAGCGCTTGCCTGAATGGAGGCATTACATTCGGTGACGAGCCCATTGAAAAATAGACACATTCCAGTGGGGAGCGGTTGCGCCGGAATGCCCGGCACTTGGCATTTGTCGATTGGGTGATTTCCTGTTCCAGGGATAACAATTCCCGCAATTGGAATGACACTTGGCTCGGGCTCGGGAACCACGGGCGCTTGGATGGCTGTAAACGTGGCCCTTATTTCACTGCCCGATGCAATTAACTGAACGCTACAATAGGAAGAGGAGCAGGTATTGGGCGATGGAAGCACCCAGTCCTTAAAGATCACTCCCAAGTTTCCCACGGCGGTGAGGGTAAGCGCACCTTTGGGAACGTATCCTTGGCATTCCGTTTTGCAGTTAATCAGTTTGTCGCCAGCCCTGAGGGAAATTAAACCCAGGCCGGAAGGGATAACCCTTAAAACTATGGGTACGCTATCGCTGCCCGAGCCCTTGAAAAAAGCCGTTACGAGAGTCCAGGGCTCGTCGATGGAAAAATTAAATTTCGAAGGATCGGAAGTCTTGACCTCAGCCTCGTTTCTCGCCCAGCCTCCTGCTGAGTAGTCCGGACCAGGTTGATAAGAGAGGGCTACTTGAGTGCCATATTCCCCGGTGAAGGTGCAATCGTTTTTCCCCAAACCGCAGTTAATTCCCGGGCCAGTTACTTTGCCGCTGCTTGGTAATGAAATGGACACCGTTCCCTGTTTGGGGAGATTCACGGGGGGAGTTTTTATGGTGGTTGCGCTGACCGAATAGGATTCAGGCGAGTAGACTCGGTAAGTAAAGGTGCCATCGTTCTTAAATGCTCGGACTGTATAGGTATAGGTTGTGCCATAGGAGAGATTCGTTTCTCTCGTACTCGTTTCACCTTTTCTCATTAGGGTGGCAAACGTTCCGTCTATGCCAGAGATCGTTTTCGTGAGCACATAACCGTGCGCCTCCGGTACTTCCGCCCATTTGACTTCAATGGTCGGGGCGTTCTGTTTTGCCTCGGCTGTAATTGAAGAAGGAGTAGGGGGCGGTTTGGGCAGAGTCCAGCCCGAGCTCACTGCAGACTGCGAGTAAATGGATATTCCTTGCCCTACGTCTCGAGAGGCTCGAATCTGAAAAACGTACTGTGTATCCGGTTCAAGTCCTCCCTGGTAATAAGTAAAGGTGCCAGGAGGATTTTGCTTCCAATCGAAAATAGATAGGGTCCTGTATTCTGGAGGGCTCTTTCCAAATTCGTTCGCTCGGATTTGGAAGAAAACACCTTCCTCGTTTTTTGGATATTGCCATGACACCTTCATTGTAGAAGTGTCCTCTCCATCTGCACTCACCGAAGTGGGAGGCGGAGGATCAGGCGGAAAAGTAAATGAGGCCACATTGGAGGGCTTAGATTCGTGCCCCCCTACAATGGCAGTCACCCGATATTGATATTTCCCGGTACTGGGTCCCTCATCTAGATATTTTCTTGTGTCTCCGCCCTGCGATTTCGGTTCAATTGAATACGATCCGCCAGGGGCCGGGCCCACGGTCGCAAGAAGGTGAAGAGGTCCTGCTCCCTCTGCTCTTTCTATTTTAAATGTGGCACCCGCGTAATCACTATCTGAACGATAATTCCAGCTAATTTCAATGGAAGCCGTAGACTTCGGAGTTGCCTTAATCGAGGGCGTCCAAGGAGGGAATTCAAAACACTTCACTTGTGAATAATCAGAATTTTCAGAAGAGTTTGGACAAGACGTGAAGGCACGTAACTTATAGCACTCCCGCAGCGTGAATCCTGACGTACTCAGCTGGACTGATGTTTTGTCCGATGAAATAGTCGGCGCATACACATCGCTATAGTCTCCAGGATTTCCTGAGTAACTCTGACTCCACGCCTGGTAGACCTTAAATTCTGTACCCAGCCCATCGGCATTCCAAGTAAGGGTGAGCTTGTCTCCGGAGATCGTACCGTTGAAACCTGTGGGAGCTTTAGGGATAACTTTCGTACTGACGGTTTTCTCATTGGAATAGGAGGAAAAAGTACTACCTTTGTACGATCGTGCCCTATAGGTGTAATCGCGACAGGCCTCTAGTTCTTTATCCTCCATCGATAAAGGTTCAGGAGCTACCTTGAAAATCGTGGGAGTCGAAAAACTATAAAACTGGCTCCCCCAAACACGTTCGATCTGGTACCCGTCCTTCGGGTAAGGGTTCGCAGAATCCCTCCAATCGAGCTTTGCTTTCGTTACCGATAACACCTTGGCGTCCAGGGTGATATCGCCACTGAGCAACGTGGTTGCGCTGGCTAAATTGGAAAATTCCGAACTACCGGCCGTATTGATTTTACGCACCTTATAGTAATAAGAAGTAAGCGGCGAAACCTCGAAATCAGAGTAAGAAGAACTATCCGAACACCCGACCTCAGTGAAAACACCGTTCTCCGTCTTGGATCGGTAGATTTCAAATGCACCCGACCCCGAGTCGGTCGTCCACTTTAAATCTATCTGGTGGCCCGAAATTGGTTTAGCTCTTAAATCCGTGGGGGCCGCTGGGAGACAGGGGCTTGCATTAATATTATTCAGGTCAGCATCGAGTTTCGAAAGATCCTTGAGTTTTGTGGCTATAGCCTCTCTCGTCGATTCTGCGCATAAATTCAGGCTAAAACTAAAATTCTTGATGATTGCGATATAATTCTTACCAAAATTATTTGCTACAGTGGGTTCCACGCAAAATGGGCCAGGCAGAGAGTTGGAACCAGAATGATCCCTGAGCGGAAACGCGATCTCGTTCTTATTTTTTCTAAAGTACACGACGTTGTAACTAAGGATTAGTCCAATCAGATGGCCTTTTTCCGAAAGCACTGGTCCACCCGAGTCACCCGGCAAATACACGCCAGGAAACTCCTTGCCGTCATTTTCCATATGAACACAGTCAGGCCCTAGCTCCGGGGGCCGGTCATTGAAAATAGGGTGATTACTATAAAACCTAGCCGAGGTTGTAATCCGATTACCATCGACTGATTCAATGCGATTTTTTCCAGAGCGGAGACTGCGGGAAGGGTTGCCCCAGAACTTGAAAAGATTGAAAGAGAAGTCTTCTCCAGTATCAATCTTGAATGCAAGGGTCTTGTCGTTGGCACTGTGACCCAAGTACTGAATCGTGTCCGAGGGCTTAGGTGAAACGGAGGCTAGGGAGACTGGAGTAAGTCCAGGCACCGCAGCTTCGAAAACGACCCCCGCGACGCCATCTTCCCCGGGCAGGCCAGAAAAGGATCCCAGAGTAAACACGCTTGCCTTATATACCGCGGGTTTTGTCACGAGCGTGCCATTTAAATAGAGTGTTTCCGGAGTGGTGGAAATGCCGACCCAATAATTGCCGCTAGAGGGAATGCAATGGACAGCGGTGAGAACAGTCTTAGATGTGATTGCTACCCCTGTACACATCGCTGCAGGAAAACTTGTTTCGGGGGCGGAGGTAAAGAAGAAGAGCATGGGAAATTTTCCTGCCTCCGCTGGAGCGTTGTTTCCTAGCACAAATCTTGGATGGTAGTCGGCCGTGGCCATCTCGCGCTTAGAATCTCCGCAACGAGTTACGGCAAGGACGAAAAGGATCAGACTGCAAACGTAAAATAGGCGCCCTCTGAACATAGGAGCCACCTCAATCACAATGGCCCCTAAATTGCGTCTGGAGAAAGCGCGGGAGGCAGAGAAAGTAGTGCGCCCAGCCCCTTTCAGCTGGAACAAAGACAGATTTTATCGACGAGGGTTTCACTTGGATTAAAAAAAGCACATGCCCCAGATATTCGATTCGGTCCCCCTCCGCGCAAGGGCACTCGCGGACTTGCTTGCCGTTTACAGTCATTTTGGCCGGAGAAAGCAGCTTAAAGAAAA
>JAHFAF010000263.1 GCA_023250715.1 Pseudobdellovibrionaceae bacterium
CCACCGGCGGATGATTTGTATGGAGGACTTTTCCACGCGCGGTGACCTGGGCGGAGAGCTTTCCGTCGCTCACTTCAAAGTGGGCCGTGAAATCTCCTACATCATTCTTTGCAGGGACACCGGAAAGGCTCCCCTCGGATCCGACAAAGAGCCAACTCGGTCCGTCTATCTTCTTAAACGTAAGCAGATCTCCGTCCGGATCCTTAGCGAAAGACTTCACGTCGAAGGAATAGGTCTTGTCCTCAAATGCATCGGCCAAGGCCAAGGGATCTTGGAGCCAGATCGGGGCCTGATTGGGATCGAAAACGTGAATGAGAACCGTGGCATCCGCGCCCAGCGCATCGTTCTTCACTGTCAGGACAAAGGTTGCATCCCCAATGTCCGCGTTCTTTGGCCTTCCGCTTAAAGCGCCGTCGGCTGCGACATTCAGCCAAGCGGGCCCAGACTTCTTGGAAAAGCTCAGCGCAAGACCATCCAAATCCATGGCTTTGCCGGCGACACTTACAGAGAAGTCTTTTTCAACGGCGGCCTGAAATGCAATCGGGTCTTCGAGCCAAACCGGCGGACGGGGATCGCGCACCACCGATACGCGAAAAGTTCCCTGCGCTAATTCCGTCCCGTCCGTAACGCTAAAACGGATGTCGTGTTCGCCTATGTCTTTGAATTTCGGCGTGAGATTGACGCTCGCCCCGGAGAGAGCCACCCAGTCCTTGACGTCGATGAGAGAGAAAGTGAGAGAGTCTCCGTCCGAATCGGTGACAAAGCTTGCCAGATCTACCGTTTTTGTCTCCCGCTCTTTTACGGTCACGGGCGAAATTTGGCTGATGACCGGCGGATGATTCGTATGAATGACTTTTCCACGCGCAGTGACCTGGGCGGAGAGCTTTCCGTCGCTCACTTCAAAGTGGGCCGTGAAATCTCCTACATCATTTTTCGAAGGGACACCCGAAAGGCCTCCGTCGGACCCGGCGAATAACCACGCCGGCCCGTCAAGTTTTCTAAACGTAAGAGAATCCCCATCAGGATCTTTGGCGAACGGCTTTAGATCGAAGGAGTAAGTCTTATCTTCAAAGGCGTTCGCGAGTGCCAAGGGATCCTGCAGCCAAAATGGCGCTTGGTTCGGATCGAAAACTTGGATAAGAACCGTAGCATCCGCCCCCAAGGTATCGTTTTTCACTGTCAGGACAAAAGTGGCATCCCCGATGTCTGCGGCCTGTGGTTTTCCACTTAAAGTGCCGTCGGGCATAACGGTCAGCCAAGCCGGGCCGGACTTTTTGGAAAAGGTCAGCGCAAGACCATCCAAGTCCTTTGCCTTAGCCGCCACCGTAGCAGAGAAATCTTTACCTATCGCCGCTTGGAAATGGATGGGATCTTCCAACCAAATGGGAGGCCTGGGATCGCGCAATACTTTGACGGTGAAATTCGCGGGCACGGTGAACTGACCGTCGCTCACCTCGAAAACAAAAACATGATCGCCGATATCCTTAAATAGGGGCTTCAAATTCAGCGTTCCATCCGAAGCGAGTGCCGCCCAATCCGAAGATGTTTTTAAAGTAAAGGTAAGAGGGTTGCCCTCAGGATCGGTAACGGCCTTCTTCAAATCATTCACCTGCGTCTCACGCTCCTTCATCGTGAAGGCAAGCAGCGATGGATCGACAACTGGCGGCTCATTTACCTTTTCCACGGTTACAATCACCGTGGCATCGGCTCCAAGAACGTCGTTCCTCACTGTGACTACGAAATTATTATCTCCAGCATCGCTCTGCTGAGGAGTTCCGGATAACGAGCCGTCGTTTGCAACCAAAAGCCACGCAGGCCCCGAAACTTTGCTGAAAGTAAGCGGCAATCCGTCTGGGTCCGCTGCCTTATCTTTAATGCCCGCGGTAAAGGGTTGCTTCGCCTTTGTTGTGAAACGAATTGGATTTTCGAGCCAAGTTGGAGGACGCGGATCGCGCACCACGGAAACGTGAAAAATTCCCTGCGCAGTTGCGGCTCCGTCACTGACAGTAAATCGAACGTCATGCTCCCCGATGTCCTTAAACTTCGGCGTCAGCGAAAGGCTCGCTCCGGACTGCGAGATCCAGTCTTTCGTATCGAGGAGGGTAAAACTGAGAGGATCGCCGTCCGAGTCGCTCACGAATGAGGAAAGATCCACGCCTCGAATCTCACGCTCTTTCATCGAAATGGGAGGGATCGTTCCCACAACGGGCGAGTGGTTCGTGTGGATCACTTTTCCGCGTGCCGTGACCTGTGCGGTAAGTTTCCCGTCACTGACTTCAAAGTGAGCGGTGTAGTCGCCGACGTCGGTCTTCGCAGGAGTTCCAGAGAGCTTTCCGTCACTCGCACTCGCAAGCCAATTTGGTCCGTCGATTTTTTTGAAAGTTAACGGGTCCGCTTCCGGATCTTTCGCAAAAGGCTTTAAGTCGAAACTGTAAACTTTATCCTCGAAGGCGTCCGCTAAGGCCAAGGGATCCTGCAACCAAAAGGGGGCCTGGTTGGGATCAAACACTCGAATGATAATGGAAGCGTCGGCGCCAAGAACGTCGTTTCTCGCAGTGACGATAAAAGTATTTTGTCCAAGATCCGAGGATTCGGGCTTTCCACTCAAAGATCCATCTGCCGCAATACTTAGCCAAGCCGGGCCGGACTTTTTGGAAAAGCTAACCGCAAGTCCATCCAAGTCCTTAGCCTTGTCTTTGATGTTCGCAGCAAAATCCTTACTGATCGGAGCATCGAAACGAATGGGATCCTCGAGCCAAACGGGCGGCCGCGGATCGCGACGTACGTCTACGGACTGCCTTCCATCGTTGAACGTCTGACCATCCATGACTCGAATGCGAATGATATTCGGCCCGATATGCTTGAACTTTGGGTTCAGCGTAAGCTTGGATCCGGAAAGAGCCGCCCAATCCTGCGAGTCCAGAAGCTCGAAAGTGATGGGATCTCCATCCGGGTCGAACGAAAAGTCCAATAGGTCGATCACTCTGGTTTCTCGTTCCTTCATCGTGACCAAGGGTAAGGGACCGATCTCCGGCGCGTGATTCGTATGGATAACTTTTCCATTGCCCGTGACTTGCGCCGTAAGTTTCCCGTCACTCACTTCGAATACGGCGGAGTAGTCCCCTACATCCCCTTTAGCGGGAGTTCCGCTGATCTTTCCGTCGGACGCAACCGCAAGCCATGAGGGGCCACTAATTTTCTTAAACGAAAGTGAATCTCCATCAGGATCTTCCGCTTGAGGAGACAAATCATTGGAATAAACCCCATCCTCAAAGGCATCGGCGAGAGCAAGCGGACTCACCTTCCAGCGCGGGGCCTGGTTCACGAAATCGACTGTGACTCGCACCGAAGCATCCGCGCTTTTGCCCCCGGGATCGGTCACGCGCACCACAAAGGTGTTTAGCCCGACATCCGTACGAAGAGGAGTTCCGGTCAGTGTGCCATTCGCGGCAACACTCGCCCAGGAGGGTCCACTTACCTTGCTAAAGACGAGTGCATCATTATCTGGATCCTTTGCAAAGCTCGCAAGCGATTGAGAGTAAGGCACCTTTTCGGGCCCATTGGGCAAGGTAACGGGATCTTGCAGCCAAAAGGGCGCTTGATTCGGATCGAAAACAGAAATAATAAGTGTAGCGTCAGCACCGAGAAGGTCGTTTTTGACGGTTACTCTGAATGTATTGTCCCCGATATCCGACTTTGCCGGCGTGCCGGAGATGTCACCCGAATTGGAAATCGAAAGCCACGCGGGGCCGCTCGCCTTAATGAACGTAAGTGCAAGGCCGTCCAAATCCTTTGCCTTCGACGAAATATTTGCTGCAAAGGGTTTTGCGAAGGGAACGGTGAATCGGATCGGATCTTCTAACCACACCGGCGGGCGCGGATCGCGCTGGACCTTTACCGATACCATCCCGTCCGAGAAAAGGTTCCCGTCGCTCACACGGAATCGAACGACTTGATCGCCGATATCTTTGAACTTCGGCGTAAGGCTCAAGCCCCCGGCCGTCGTTAGAACTGTCCAGTCCAACGTAGAAAGGAGAGTAAAGGTCAATGGGTCGCCATCTGCATCCGTCACAAAACTTGCAAGATTTAAGGTGCGGGTCTCCCGCTCTTTCATTGTCACGGGTGGGATCGTGCTTATCACCGGCGGGTCATTGGTTTTTGTAACGAGCAGGTTCAATGTAACCCGCGGCGAAAATTCGGCGTCGCTTACGGCGGCGGTAAAAACGTTATCGCCGGCATCCGACTTTCCCGGCGTTCCTAAAAAAGTGCCGTCGGGCTGAATCGTGGCCCAGGCAGGACCCGACACGAAGGAAAAAGTGAGCGTATCTCCATCCACATCGGCCGCGGACCCACTTAGGTTCTGCGTATAGAGAGAGCCACTGGGAGCTGTGGGAAGGGTAATCGGATTCTGCTTCCACTCAGGGCTATGATTCGTGTGAATGACGTTGAATTTCAGATCTGTGAGATCGGTAAAAGATTGTCCGTCGATTACGGTGGAGAGCTCAGCTCGGATGGTGGTGGGCCCAAGGTCGATCTTGGCGGGAGTCCCCGTCAGTAGACCGCTCGTCGAAATTCTCGCCCACCCCGAAACCGGGCCATTCACTAGACGAAAGCTAATCGTCGTTCCTTCAAAATTCAAAACGAGCGGATCCAGATCTTTCGAGTACGCATTATCCTCAAAAGCGTCCGCTATGGCTTGCGGGTTGGAAATCCACTTAGGCGGGTGAATCGTCTTTAACACTCTGCCAAAGGCTTTGACGCTAGAAGATCCACCCGTGGTGGTCGTCGCGACCAATACAACGTCTTGATAATTCCCTACATCATTGCGCCGAGGGGTGCCGGACAAGATTCCACTCGCGGTGAGAGACATCCACGTAGGAAGTCCGCTCGTGGAAGAAAATGTAAGTGCCCCACCCGCCGGATCGGAAACCTTCGTCTTCAGATCCAATTGAAAAAAACTGTCCTCGTTTTGAATGCCCAGATCAAGCGGGTCGCTCGCCCAGATCGGAATGACTACGACAGTCATCGTAACTTGGGTAATAGCGCCGGCTTCGACATCCTGCACGGACAAGCGAAAGCTCTTCCCCCCCGCATCCGAAAGTTGTGGAGTGCCCTTCATTAGAGAATTGGGGGAATCAATGGTGAGCCACCCCGGTTTATCACCGGTAGCGGACCAGGTAAGATTGCCGCTCCCTTGATCGGAAAGCAGCGTTCTCATGTCGAGACTGAAGAATTTTGTCGCGGGAGCCGAAAGAGGCGTTTGGTCCAGCTTAAATTTTACTTTCCTCGTTTCGGCGAAAGTTTCCGTTGGGCCGAAAAAGGCAAGAAAGGACAAAAGTCCGACGATAACACCGGATCTCGGGATGCCTATCATGAGAACTCCCCCACCAGGTACCACTCTAAATTTTGCGAAGAAGAAGAAAGATTACAGCTATTTTACTCATTCATGAATTTGCTACAACAGGCAAAGAGGAGGCTTCCCATTTTCCCTTAACGCGATTACCGTGCTCGAAATGACACCACAGGAACTCAAACAAAGAATGGACCAAGGCGACGGCCTACTCCTCTTGGATGTCCGGGAGCCGGACGAGTACAAAATTGTGAACTTAGGCGGCGTGTCAATTCCACTAAGCGAGCTATCCACGCGCTACACGGAGCTCAGCCCCGATCGCGAGATAGTGGTACTTTGCCACCACGGGGTCCGAAGCGCCCATGCCACGGCTTTTCTAAAAGCTCAGGGGTTCGAAAAGGTAAAGAATCTTTCCGGTGGAATCGATCGCTGGACGGACGAGATCGACCCGTCGCTCCCTCGTTACTGACCGGACTGCAACCACACCCAGGCAGCCCTAAAACCATTCAGCATGAATTGCACGGCGATTGCCGTGAGTATGAGGCCCATGATGCGCGTGAATAAGTTTAGTCCCGTCCGGCCAAGAATCTTGATGAGTAGTGGGGCACCCTTCAGACACAGATAAGACGCCGTCATCGCGAGAAGGAGAGCCAGCATCAGCCCCGCCGTTCTTATCGGGGTATGCGCTTCCGAGGACAATAGAACGATGGTAGAGATGGCCCCCGGCCCCGCGAGAAGTGGGGTGCCAAGTGGAAATACGGAGATATCGTCCCTTTCCAACCCTTCACTAGTCTCCTCGGGCTTTACGCGCGGACGATTGTTGTTCAGTTGGTTAATTCCAAGAAGGAGAAGAAGTATCCCGCCTGCGATTTGAAAGGCCGGAAGGGTCACGCCAAATAAATTGAAAATCGCAAGACCCGTGAGAGCGAAAACCCCCAGCACGCCGAAGGCCACTAGCGTGGCACGTTTGCGCGTATGAGCAATTCCTTCAGGAGAAAACCGATCAGT
>JAHFAF010000264.1 GCA_023250715.1 Pseudobdellovibrionaceae bacterium
CCTCGAATTTTACTGATTTGATCGAGCGCCATTTCCATCGGCTCGAGGCTTTCCCGCGCGCCATCCGAGGTCGCGATTTCGAAGTCCGCAAGCCCCAAGGAAGAGAGCGTAACATTGAAGTTCGAAGCGACGAGCACTCGGTCTCTTTCAGGACTGTTATTCGGGCCTACCTGAATATTGATTTCGCTATCTCCTGAGCCCGCTTGGAGGAGCTGCCGACCGTTGAACAGGGTGGTTGCACTGATACGATCCAATTCCTGTTTCAGCGATTGGTACTCGTTATCGAGGTAGCCGCGCTCTTTATCCCCGTTCGTGTCCGAAGAGGCCTGTACGGCCAGCTCCTTCATACGAATCGTGATATTCGTGATTTCGTTCAGCGCGCCTTCCGCGGTCTGTAACAAGAAGAACCCGTTTTGAGCGTTCTTGATGTTCTGACCCGTGCAGCGCATTGCTGAGCGCAGGTTTTCAGATATTGCCAGCCCCGCTGCATCGTCTTTGGACGACACGATTCGAGAACCCGAGGACAGCTTATACTGTGTTTGCTCGAGTTCCGATCGGGTTTTCCCCAAACGGTGCTGGGCGACCAGCGACTCAATGTTTGTATTAATACGAAGGCCCATACTATCCTCCCTAATTTTCCCGCGCATTCTTTGCGCTCGGCGATTTCCTTATCGCTTTGGGGTCATCCTGCCCCTGGGAGTAAGAGCACTACTCACATAGGACTTCAGTCTTGTACTGCGTCCACATGTTGGTTCGTCAGATTGTGAAGATAAGTTGAGAAAAAAGTGAAAAAAAGAGCATTTTTATTACAATTATTTTTGATGTTGGAAAAATGAATAAACTCGACAACAAGATGCGGTGCGCAATGTAGAATCAGCGGGTTTAAGGCGCATTGAATTGTTATACTAGTCTCACAATGAAGAAAAAAATTCTGCTCCTCGACGAGAGTTTGACCGTTCAGAAGGTGGTTTCACTCACTTTAGATAAGAGCAAGTACCACCTTGCTTTTGCAAAATCCCGCAGCGAGGCTGTGCCACTCATTACCGAGCATGCGCCGGATTTGATTCTGGTGAGCGATCAAGTCGCCGATATATCCGTGCCTTCCTTCCCCAAGGAGCTAGAGACTTGGCTTGGGCGCTCGCATGAGATTCCCCCCATTATTCTCATCACCGGACAGGATATTCGGGAAGTGCGCCATTACTCTGGCGTCTTAAAAAAACCATTTTCTCCCCAGGCCCTCCAAGCTGTAGTTAAAAAATATACGGACACCGGGGTCTCAGAAGTCGGCCAACACGATGAGGAATTCGAGGACCAAAGACTGCAAAAGATATTCAATGACACCTTCAACGACGAGGCAAACTTGGTGAGAGAAACCTTTGAACATGAAATAGACAACGCAGAGACCACTCAAGTGGGCATTCCCGCCGCTCCGCGCGCAAGAGAGGGAGGGATTTGGGGACAGAATCCCACTCCGCCTCCGAGACCCCAGGCGCCCCCTCGTAGTAAAGGGCCCATCATGGGTGCTGAAGACTCTATGGCCTACAAGGCGGTGTTGGAGCGGGAAGTCGAGGGAAAGCTCGGGGGCCGTGATCTCGATCAAATAGTTGATAAAATCTTGAATAAGCTTGTTCCCCCCATCGTCGAGCGTTTGGTGCAAGAGAGGCTCGATAGACTGATGAAGGATCAGGACAATTACCAGGAGCTAAAGCCTCCTTCCACATAAAATCTTTATGCTGCCAGACAATTTCACGCCCAAGGTTCACCTTTTTGAAACACTCGATTCCACGAATGATAA
Organism: Pseudobdellovibrionaceae bacterium; assembly: GCA_023250715.1. GTDB lineage: Bacteria > Bdellovibrionota > FAC87 > UBA2466 > UBA2466 > JAHFAF01. Next base: position 1,796 of record JAHFAF010000264.1, read on the forward strand.
GGCGCGGGAGCTAGCCAAGACGGGATCTAATGAAGGGACCGTCGTGGTGGCGCGCCGCCAAACGGCCGGACGAGGTCGAAACAAACGCGTTTGGCATTCCCCGCCTGGGGGCCTTTACCTTTCTATGCTGCTTTATCCGAAGGAAGCAAAGCGAGCGACCGATCTCTCCATCGTCGCGGGAGTGGCGCTCGCACAGGCAGTTAAGACGCTTCTCCCCAAATCCAAAGACGTGAGTGTCAAATGGCCCAACGACTGCCTGGTGGGATGGAGAAAAATTGGCGGAGTTCTTTGTGAAAATCTGGGAGAAGAGCTCTTTAACCTATGTGTGGTAGGGATTGGTCTCAATATCAATGCTAGCGATGAGGAGCTCTTGCCGTTCAAGAGCAACCCCTTTTCAGCCACCTCTTTTAGACTTGAGACGGGAGGGGATTTTGACTTGGAGCGGGCACAGGCGATGCTCGTTCAGAAGCTTCTCAATGTGTACCGCCACTACCAGACGGAAGGGTTCGCGGCGATTCAGTTTCTGTGGGAGAAGAACTGCGGAATGGTTGGGAAAAAGGTTGAGCTTCGGGACTCTGGAACTCGTCCTGCGGGAGAGCACAATCCGGGCCACGTAGGCTCGACGACAGGTACTTTTCTAGGCATTGATGACTCGGGCGCGGTCGTGTTATCGAACGCCAAAGGAGAACGCCACATTTATCATAGTGGCGAAATCACATGCTTCTGGCCATAGACGTCGGTAACTCACAGACATCGTACGGACTTTTTCGAAATGAAACGCTTCTGCACCACTGGCGGGCAGTCACCCAAGCTTCGCGAACGGCGGATGAACATGCGGCCTTTCTCTTTCCTTTACTTCAACAGGCGGTAATTCCCTCTAGCTCTATTCATCATGTGGCACTTTGTTCGGTGGTTCCCAATGCGGACTACGCCCATTTGGTCTTTGCGCGGGATTACCTGAAGCTGCCGTTATTCAAAATCCATAGCGGAATCCCTTTCGGCTGCCGTCTTAATGTAGATACACCGGGAGAAGTCGGTGCGGACAGGCTCGCGAACGCCGCCTATGCGGTGAAATATTTGAAGTTACCCGCGATCGTGATCGATCTGGGAACGGCTACTACCTTCGATGTTATTTCGGAAGGTCCTTCTTATGAGGGAGGGGTGATTGTCCCGGGATTGCAAATGGCGGTCGAAGCATTGGGGGTTCGCACGGCAAAGCTTCCCATTGTGGATTTGAAATTCCCCCAGCGTGTGATCGCAAAGAGTACGATTGAATGCATTCAAAGCGGCGTGCTTTACGGATATTGTGATTTAATCGATGGGCTCATCGATCGCACACTGAAAGAATTAGGGAAGGGCGGGGATATCGTACTTACCGGCGGTGTTGCGCCTTTACTTCATAAGCACTTGCGTACGTCGACAAAACTACTTCCTAATCTCACGCTCGAAGGCATGTTTCTCATCCACAAAGAGAATACTCAAACAACGTAACCGTTGACGTGAACGTGAGCGTCTACGATCACGTCTACGTCTACGCAAATGACGTTGCTTGTTTTCTACTGGCATACAGACAACTGTCGTGACACTTTTTGCTCCTTCGGGGGCCAACCATGCGCGCTCTTTAGTGGCACACCACTTGCTTTTGTTCCAGGTGTGGCTGAATGGTTTTCCCTGTTCACCCTCTTGGTATGAGAGGTGGCTGGAATACCAAGAGGAGTTTTTGAGTAGTTGGTGCTGGAGAGGTTATATATATGAAGCAGTGGTTGTTAGCAGTTGGACTGTTCCTGATGGTTGCGGCCCCGGCCAAGTCTTTTGGCTATGGGTATGGATTCAATCTCAGTTTAAATATTTCAAGTAGCTCCAATTACGGAGGCTATAACTCCTGCAGTTACGGTGGATGTGGTGGCGGAGGCTACTCGAGCTATCCTTCCTACGGTTATGGCGGTGGATACGGCGGTAGCTACGGTGGTTATGGATACGGTTACGGCGGCTATGGAATGGGCGCCCACGGCTACGGCGGTGGATACGGCTACGGATATGGTGGCGGTTACGGAGGATACGGCGGTGGCTACGGTGGATACGGCTACGGATATGGTGGCGGTTACGGTGGCTATGGTGGATACGGATTTCGCCCGGCTTGCGGCGGTGGCTACTGGCGCGGTGGGTACGGTTGCGGACGCCGACGACGGTTCCGGTCTTTCTCACTCAGCTTAGGATTCGGCGGATTCGGATTCGGTTTCTCGAGCGTTCGTTTCTAAATCTGATCAGTTTGTGCTAGTGTCTCTCCTTTCAAATAGAGGGGAGACAGGTGGAACAAATCGTCGGGCTCGAAGAGCTCAAGCAGCGCAGTCAAAAAGTAGAAGAGCGGCTCTCCACATTACGGGGGCGTCTTTGACGTCGAGAGAAAGCAAAAGCGCCTCGCAGAAATTGAAGCCCTAGAAATTCAGGAAAGCTTTTGGGCCGACGCCAAAAATGCGCGTGTCCTCACAAAAGAAAAAAGCACCCTCCAGGCATCTCTCGATAAATATTTTAGGGCCGAGCGTTCCCTCGGAGATACCCAAGCACTTCTAGATCTCATCGCAGAAGACCCATCGGAAGAGAATATTCTGGAAGGGAATCAGGAATTCCAGCGTCTGCAGCAGGCCGTCCGCGCGATGGAGGTTCAGGAGATGTTGAGCGGTCCGAATGATGGGGCGAACGCTATCGTCAACATCAACGCCGGAGCAGGAGGGACCGAGGCCCAGGATTGGGCGCAAATGCTCTTGCGCATGTATCTTCGCTATTGCGAGGACAAAGGGTTTAAGACTCAGATCGTGGATCAACAATTGGGGGAAGAGGCGGGAATTAAATCGACGACGTTCTTGGTTCAAGGGCAAAACGTTTATGGCCTACTCGCCGCGGAAATCGGCGTGCACCGTCTAGTCAGAATTTCTCCCTATGATTCCAATGCGCGAAGGCACACCTCCTTCGCTTCGGTTTTCGTTTATCCCGATATAGAAGAGGAAATTGAGATAGAGATTCTAGATAAAGATCTACGTGTGGACACATACCGAGCGGGGGGTGCGGGCGGGCAGAAGGTGAATAAGACCGACTCCGCCGTGCGCATTACTCACGTACCGTCGGGAATCGTGGTGCAGTGCCAGAACGAACGTTCGCAGCACCAGAACAGAGCTGTTGCAATGAAAGTCTTGAAGGCGCGCCTTTACGAGCGGGAGATGAACGCCAAAAAGGCTGAGGCCAAGATTCTCGAAGACTCGAAAATGGATATTGCTTGGGGTAGTCAGATCCGTTCTTACGTGCTGCACCCATACCGTCTGATCAAAGATCACCGGACGGAGTTTGAAATGGGGGACACGCAAGCCGTTCTCGACGGTAAATTGCAGCCGTTTATCGAGACCTACCTAATGAAGAAGGGTGAGCGTTAGTTGTCTTTGCGAGGAGGCCCGAAGGGCCGACGCGGCAACCTTAATCCTCGGGTTGCTTCGCTTACGCTCGCAATAACAAAAGTTCAATCTCCTGAGTGCTGGCAATCGATGAAGGTATCTCCGCCGTCTCCGAAGCTGTACTTGGTATTGCAGGTGTTGAAGTCCGCGAGGAAGAATACGTTGGATTTTAGTTCTGAAAGCGTAATTTCTTCGAAGGCACTCTCCGGTTCACAGTCCCACTGCTCGGCGGTGGTAAGAGAGGGATCGGGAGTGGTTGCCGCTTTTTCATGCGGTTTGTCTCCAAAGTTTTTGCTGCTAAACGTCTCTCTCTTTTCGGCGCGCGTCCAAAATATCTATAGAGCGATGGCATGAATTTTCCGAAAAGAGGAGTAGGAGACCTTCTCGCGATGACATGGCGCATTTCATTTTTTCTCGTACTGTTTTTCACTTCCGTCTCGGGGGCGGATGAAATCCGCAGTGTTCGACGGGACTGGGACCAGGTTCTCATCCGCTACCGCCATCGCGGGGCTCTCTACACGATGGGATCCGGAGTATGTATTTATGGAAACAATCGAAGGCTTGGTTGCGGCCGCATCATCCGCCTCACGACAAAGGATCTGATCGTTAAATTGAACGACGGGGGAGCGAAGTACGTGAACGTGGGAGAATGGGTAGAGCTCTATCCGACGACAAGACTTCCGGCTTCCGTGTATACAACAGTACAGCGTCCTTATTACGATCATTTCGAGCTCGGCATTGGGGTCGCGGCCGGATTTAATTATTTCTATCCCAATCTGAAATTGGGTTTTGCCGTCGGCCGACGCTTTAGCCTGGCGCTCGAGCCGCTCTACATTGGATTTAATTCCCCTGCCGCTTCCGTCACGGCATACGGCGGTTTTCTTACCGGGAATTATTTTCTTACCGGCTCTGCATTTCAGGGGCTCTATGCGACACTTGGGATCGGGTATTTTTCCATGGAGCTTAAGCAAGATACGATTGTCGAAAGTATTTCCCCCATGGCCCTAAATGCCCTACTTCAATGGAAGGGGCGAGGGACTTGGAGCCTTGGAATGGATTTCGGCGCGGGTTTGGGACTTCAGTACGTGGGAACGAAGACTGCGGTCCTCTCCACCTCCT
>JAHFAF010000265.1 GCA_023250715.1 Pseudobdellovibrionaceae bacterium
CGAGCCGGGATGTTGCCACTGGAATTTCACGTCCGCTAAGACTCTATCCGCCGGGGGAACCATTAGGGCTTGGGCGTCTCCATCGATTAGGAGATGCCGGTGAAGGCTTTGATTCGCACGAATGACATCCACACGGGAAATGGGGTTCCAACGAGTCAGCTCCACCGTCTTATCGGCCACCAGGGTCCAGAATTGTTTCGTGCGGTCAGGTGAGAGATCGAGTTTTGCCGTAAGAAGAAGAGAGAGGAGCAAGAACAGAGTCATCGTTCTCGGTAATCGCTCCTCTGCGTAAAAGAAAGCAACCAGTGCGCACGGGAAAAACACGCAGATTTGAATCAAGCCGAGCGCCCCGAACGCAGAGATTGTTAATAGGTAGAGGAGCGAACCCGCTGCTGAGCCCAGGAGATTTGCCGCGTAAAGCATGCCCGTCTTCTCTGGATATCGCTGAAACATGCCGAGGACAAATAGGCCGAAAAAGAAGAAGGGGAAAGTAGAGGCCAAATACGAAAGAAAAAGATGATGCGAATTCACCGCGGCGACCGCAAGCAAGCTCGTCCCAGCAAATCCGGAAAAACAAAATTGAACAAATGACGCAGTTTTCATCGTGCGCAGTCGGGAAAATAGTTGAAGGGCGGTGCCGCTCATTGCAAAGCCCAGGAGAGAGATCGTAACGATGGCGTAGACCAGGTGTTGCCAAAAGAGAACGGAGAGAATCCGAGTGAAGGCGAGTTGCAATGCCAGGGCGGTCGTGGAGATCAAAAAGGTAAAGACCACGTAACTTGCTTGCATGGGAGAGATAACTCTAACTGCCGTATGCGGAATCCTAAAGATTATTCTTGGTCTGGTGGCCTTTCGCACCCACTCTATCGTCGATTAGACGCGCCACACCTAGGCGAAAAGCGAGGTCATCGAGTTGGCGTTTAGTTTGCATTATTGCCCGAACATCATCCGAATTGGATGGACGTAATAGGAGGATTGCATGAGATTCTTGGCTTTAGTTCTCACGTTCACGCAACTGAGCAGCGCCATGGCCGCCATGGTGGTCGTTCCAAATGATTACAATTTAATCGAACTGCCCATCGGTTCCGTCTTGCGGGTCAAAAGCGAAACAATTCTTCAGGGCTCTAGTCACTCCTTGAATCTTGTCGACCATTCTGGCTCGAGTGAAGGGAATCGAGTTTTTTATACCTGTAGAATGGAGTATCTCCCGACACCCCAAAGGAGAATTTTGCCGCCCAATTTGGATCTGTACATTTCCAATATCACCAAGAGAGATAGCTCTATCCCCACGCCCGGCTATTGCTGGAAGGGCGGCGTAGAGAATACAGGGGCTTCGCTTATTCTTACGGTGAAGAGTGCCAAGGGTTTTGCGGCCGATGTTATTTGCTACCAGCAAACGGTCTGGGTTCCTTCTCACGGAGAGGTATGTCGTTTCAACGAGGTCCCAAACGTAGGCGATCTCTCCGAAATCGCTTTTTGGGCCGATGGCGATGCGCTGAAAACGATTATCGGCCAGCCTATCTAATCCATTTATTTTTGGGGGCAAAGTGAAATCTATTCTCATTGGAATTGTTTTTTTCTCTGTCGCGGCATTCGCTGACCATGTGGCGATTATCGTTGATAGCACCGAGCTTCTCCTTACCTACGGGGAGGCTCAAACCACGCATTTGGAAGTGGAGTTAACGGAAGCGGCGGACGTAATCTGGAAGACGCGGGGGCTTCCTCCTGGATTAATCCTGGTACCGGGAGCGGATACGCGAAGGGCGGAAATTACCGGCGCACCTCAATTCAGCGGAAACTGGTGCTTTGAGGTGGATGCGAATGCAGGGGGGAACGTGGTTCAGAAAAATTTCTGTTATCGCAGCCAGAATAACTTTGATCTCGCGCATCCTCGGTTGGCCGTCGAGCGCGATTTTGCTTCCGCTCGGGTGGGCCACTGGTTTCAAGAGTACTTGATGTTCGATCTGAGAAAGGGTCGGCTTACCGACCTTCAAATATTGGGTGATATTCCGCCGGAGTTCACCTTCACCCCTTATGTGGACGCCGGCGTGATAAAAATTTCGGGGGTGCCGACTAGGCCGGGCGTTTGGACGTTCGAGGTAAGAGCCACGAACGAGAAGCAATTGACCAATTCGGTTCAGGTGCGGATGAGGGTGTCGGTGGTGCAACCGCCTCCTCCTCCACCTGAGCCGGATCCCGATCCCCATCATGGAGACGGGGACAGCGATCACCATCCAAGCCAGGATTGACGCGCCGTTAGGGAAACTCGGCATCTTTACATTCTAGATAAGAGCGAAAACGCCCAAGTCGCGGTATTATTTCCGGATAACCATCAGGAGAAACCGCGTGAAACTTTTTCCGCTCTTACTTGGTCTTGTCCTCATTCCATTCTTCATGGGCTGCTCAAAGCTAGCGTCCGGCTTGGCGGACGACTTGGACTCGGTCGGTGAAGCTGCTCACCAATTGGGGGCCGATGTCGATGAGTCTTTTACGGGCAGCGGATCGCTCTCCTCGCGAGCGGATTCTTTGATAGAGGAGTTAAGCGGAGTAAGGACTTCGTGTCTGTTGGTCCCTTTCACCTGTACCTCGGGGGTGGCGACTCGCACTTTCGGTGGATGCACGATAGGGCGAAAGGCTTATGTTCGTACCGGTGATGTGATTGTCACTTTGAAAAAATCTGACGAATCCGGAACCTGTGTGATCTCGGAAGCCGCGACGATTTTACGTCAGCCGAATTTTGCCATCACGCGATCTACGACGGGAACTCTTACAGTTACCAGTGCGGATGTTACAGCCTATGACACGACCGCCACTTTCGGTTCAGGGCAGAAGCTCACGAAGGTTTCCGCCGGGAATTACACTTGGGACACTTTGGGCATCAATCGGACGTTCACTAACACCGTGGGCACGGAAGTTTTCAACATGAGTTTTAAAACATCGACGGCGCTTACGATCACCGGCACGAGCCGCGCGACGCGAAAGATTACGGCCGGTACCTGGGAGGTCTACCATAACATCGCGAAGTACACGGCCTCGTTGGCGTTCGACAACGTGGCTTGGGAAGCGGGCTGCAACGAGCCCACTTCAGGTACTGTGACGGGAACCCTTACGGGCTCGCAGTCGGGGACTTTCACACTGACATTCGGTGCTTGCGGGACATCGACTCTCGTCTACACGGAGACGGGCAAAGAGGCGGCGTCCACTTCCGTTGAGTCGGACAGCAGCTCCGAAGATTGATTCACTTGTAGCAGCCGATGGGTGCCAACGTCGGATCATAGTTGAAGGTCGCACGGGCCGAATCCTTCACTTTCAGTTTTCGGCCGATGAATTGCGAAGCAACAGCCGCTTTCGCATCTCCGCGTACCTTGAGTTTCGCCTTTGGCGCATAGATCATCCCCAGAATCTTGATATCACCTCCGCAGCCTCCCATTCTGAGACGGGCCCGTTCCTCTCGCTTTTGAAACATGACGATTCCTGCGTAGAGGCCGCTTCGTGCGGCGGAGAGGGAGATGGGTTTCTTGCTATGGAAATCGACGACCTTTCTCTTGGTTTTGGTCGTAAAAAAGAGGAGTACGTCTTGACCGCGTAACTCCGATTCATCCTCAACTTCAAGCCGACCGTCTATGGAATAGATCCCTGGCTCGAGGGTGACGAAGGATTTTCCTTCAATCTTGATATCGGAACGATAAATTCCCGGGTGAAGTGTAAGCGTTTTATTTCGAATGAGGACCCGAGATTGGCTGAGGACGGGAGAATCACTCATGTTGGGGGCTGGCAAGAAGCGAAGCGGATCCTCTTGGGGCGCATCTCCGGTAGAGACTTTGCCGGTGAAGTGGCATTGGTTTTTTTCACGGTAGGTTCCCGAAACATGGAGTTCCGGTGCCGATCCTTCCGCGTGTTCCTCGCATATGGCCGCTCGCTCGTGGGTAGAATTTATCCACACCGGAGCCGTCGATTCGAATTTCGCGCGGTCTTTCAGCACGAATGCTCTTGCGTGAGTGGGCTCGAGCAGAAGCACTCCAGCGTCTACGGGGCGCGGAGTGTAACCGGGCGGGCAACAATTTCCCTCGGCGCAGACGATAGGAGTGGGCAACGGGGTTACCGATGGCGAGGGAGATGGCAGGGGAGAGGCTGAGGGGGAAGGTGTGGGGAAGGGAGTCGGCGTGGGAGACCCACAATTGGGACTCCCTGGAATGCACCCTCCATCGGTGTCAGCTGTTGCTTCGAGACTTAAAAGAGAGAGAAGTAGAAATAAAAAAGATATCTTGAGCGCCGTACCCATGTCCGCCTCCATGTACACTTCCGCAGGAAGGACCTTCTTGGTCCTCTCCCCTAGAATCACAGAGAAGCGTGAAAGGAGTTTGCTGGATTTGTGGGAGGAAAGGGCGATAATTCTAACCCGTTTGGGGGAGTCATCGCCGCCCTTGACGGCATTTTTTAGGCGTGATTCGGTGAGTAAAAGGGGAGCCGTGATGAAAACCTTTCTCTTTGCTTCATTAGTATTTCTATCTACCGCAGCGTTTGCCGACGTTTGGACCGAGGATTACGCAAGTGCGGTCCGACAGGCCAAGGCCGAAAAGAAGGAATTGCTTCTATTCTTCACCGGTTCCGATTGGTGCCCGTGGTGCAAGAAGCTTACGGGGGAGATCCTTTCTACCTCTTATTTTGAACGAGAAGCTCCGAAGAAGTTCGTACTCGTGAAGCTCGATTTTCCTCATGATATCGAGCAGTCGGATGAATTGAAGGCCCAAAACAAGGATCTGAGGAAGAAATTCAAGGTCCGTGGTTTTCCCACGCTGATTCTCGCGGATAGTGCGGAGAAGCCCTACATTACGAACGGATATCGGGAACAAACTCCAGAGATCTATCTCTCATGGCTGATTCAATCGAAGGTCTTTCAGAAACTCGATGCATTCATCGGCGCCAAAGAATATGAGGCGGCGCTGACCTACATTGAGCAACTTACTACTAAAGGAGATCTCTTGCCTGACCTTAGGCAGAGGGCTTTTTTTGCTCGAGCGCAGATTTTAGATCTCACCGGTAAACCCAAATCCGAAATCATCGATGCGTTGGAGGAATCCGTCGCGGCGGACCCGAATACCTCCCAAGCCGATGCGATTCGTGAAATTATTGAGCAATTGAAAAATAAGAAGTAATCAACCTATCGACACACCATCGAGAGCAGCACGCACGTGAGACCAGCTGCGCGGATCGATTAGATAGCTGAAGTGGGTAAAAGGGCTTACGTCTATCTGGACGGTCCCTGCCGCTGCGGCAGTTTGTGACGGTAGAACCAAAAGATCATTCCGGCTCCAGAAGCTGACGCCTCTTACGCCCTCAGGCCAGGGAAGGTCCTTTAAACGCTGGATGATGGGGCTATCGGGTCTGAGCGATCGGCTCAAAGGGGTGTCGGAAAATTTTGCGGACACGGTTCCGAGGTGAGGAGTGCCGAGAGTGATAAGAGAGTGCACCGCCGAGCCCAGCGCGTGGTCTTCGATCGCAAGGCGAGAAATAATTCCGCCCATGCTGTAGCCGACGAGGTCTACCTTTTCGCATTGGTTCACTCGAAGGACACGCTCCACGAACTTCGCTAGAGCGCGGCTCATGTCCTTTATGGATCGTTTCTTACTTAGGTCGATTCGGTAGGTCTGTTTTCTACCAAAGAGCCGAAGGTAGTATTCCATGGGAAGCAGATCGCCTCGGCTGCCGCCTAGCCCGTGCACCAAAATGACCGGACGGAAACAAGTCGCCTTGGCCGCTCGAACGGGGGCCCGTCTGGGAACAAAAAGAGAATAGGACAAGAGAGGCAGATGCATCAGATGCCGATAAACATCCGTATGTACGGCGGAAAAGGCACTTAGAGTCTTAACGCCCAACCCTTTACCCATGGACCACCTCCACGCGGCACTATGTCATCGCAAGCGAAGCGAAGCAAGATTCCCAAAAGGTGTGGCTTTACTTTTTCACCCTTAGATCAAGAAGCCGTCCCAAAAGTAAAGCCACACCTTTTGGGAAATGCTGCGTTGACTCATTTGGTGCTCATGAAAAATGGAAATTGTGCCGAAATAATTTCTAGAGCTTCACAATGTCTCGGAGGAGAAATGCTCAACTGGAAGAAGCAGTACCAAGGATGGAAAGTCGCAGGAGCTTTGCTCCTCAGTATCTGGAGCTTTCCTGCGAGAGGAGAAACCGCCGCCACTGCCACTGCTGTTACCGCTGTCACAGGCGGTACACCGGAGTTGGATCCCACGCATATCGGCGCGGCTTTAGTTCTAATCGGAGGTGGATTCGTCCTCTTTCGTGAGCGGCGCAAGGGTAAGGGGAAGGGGAAGTCGAAGGAGTAAGTAAATG
>JAHFAF010000266.1 GCA_023250715.1 Pseudobdellovibrionaceae bacterium
AGCTGGAATACCGTCCCACCCCTTTCCAAGAGTTCTGCACTTTAACCGCGAAGTGGTTTCGCGATCAATGGAAGGGGAATGAGAAAGAATTACTTGCCACTCGCGATCAAGAGCTCACCCTCGCCCACAAATGGAAAAACAAAGTGTCTCCCCAATTTAATGGATAGTGGCTTGCCGCCGCTGAATTTCTGTGTGCAGCTGTCCGCAGGCGCCAGCGATGTCGCGGCCCCTACTTCGTCGATATGTTACGGTCAGGTGCTTTTGAAGCAGGATATTTTGGAAAGCGAGAATTCGTTCTTCGGGAGGGCGTTTGAGCTGGATGAACGGGTTTTCGTTATAGGCCAATAGATTAATCTTGCAGGGAAGTCCTTCCACCAATTTCACTAGCCTTCTAGCATCTTCGTCACTGTCGTTAATGCCCTCGAGCAAGACGTATTCGAAAGTCACCCTATCTCGGCCCTTGAAAACCAATTCACGACAAGCCTTCATCAATTGATCGAGCGGAAACTTTTTATTGATGGGCATGATTTGCCCGCGCTGCTCGTCCGTCGTTCCGTGCAAAGAGATCGCAAGCTTTCCCAGGTTCGCCGTTGCAAAATCCTGAACGCGCGTCGTGATCCCGACCGTCGAGACCGTAATGTGTCGCTTTCCAATCTGCGGGCCCATCGGATGCTGTAGAATCTGAAGCGCCTTGATCACTTCCTCATAGTTATCAAACGGCTCGCCCATCCCCATGAAAACTACATTTGTAATTTTGTCGGGAAAGGAAATGCTCAACAATTGGTCAACAATTTCCCACGCCTCAAGATTGCGTCCGAATTTCATGTAGCCAGTGGCACAGAAGGTACACGCCATTTTGCAGCCCACTTGAGTCGACACACAGAGCGTGTTGCGATCTTCCATCGGTATGAAAACGGATTCGACCTGGCTCCCATCCGATAAACGCACAAGATATTTCACGGTCCCATCACCGGAGGGGCGCTCTTCCGCCACTTCGAGTTTGGGTAACACGAATTTTTCAGTGAGCTCCTTTCTGAAATCCTTGCTGAGGTCGGTCATCTCCATGAAGTTTGACTCCCGCACCTGATTGATCCAGCGAAAGAGCTGCCGGCCACGATAAGCGGAATGGCCGAGAGCGATCATCTTCGCCTCCAGCGCTTCTAGCGGCAGTCCTTTGAGATTTTCCTTCATGGGAAAAGCTATATACCTCAAAAGCCTACAGAGGGGAGAGGGATCTTCTTTAGAAGATCCGTAAAGGTCTTTAAGCATTGCTCTTTCGGCGCCTTTACCCCTCCAAAGCCGTAGCCCGCCGCGAGAAAACGCACGCCCGCTGCTTCGGCACAGTCCTTATCGACGGGGTCATCCCCAACAAACCAGGCGGCCGAGGGTTTGATTCCGAGTTTTTTCAAAGGCTCCAAAAGGTGCTCGGGACTGGGTTTCTGCCGGCTCACTCTTTCCGGCCCTGAAATCGAGTCAAAAGAAAAGCCGGGTAGATAATAAGCGAGTGAGGCCTCTGCTGCCTTCGATGATTTATTCGTCGCTACGGCGAGTCTGACGCCTGCAGCCTGGAAGAGCTCAAGCACGGAACGCACGCCAGGGTAAAGACTCCCGCCGAAGCTCGGCCTTTCCAAAAGAGCATCCTTATAATGTTTCACCGCCTCGGGCCGAACCTCCGCGGGTATTTCGGGAATCCCTCCTTCAATGAGGTGGCCAGCACCTTTCCCAATCCAAACCCGAATTTCCTCGCCCTCCCGAGCTCGCAAACCATATCCCGCGCGAACCTGGTTTAGGGCACCGCATATATCCGGAAGGCTGTTGATAAGAGTGCCGTCTAAATCAAATAAAATAGCGATTTTATTGTTATTTTTTGATATCTGTAGTGTTGTCACAACTTTCTCGCTATCACGTCTATATAAAGGAGACAGGGAGCGATGGGAAACGGACTTAAAACTTGGATACAGCGCCTCCGTGAAGGAGACCAGTCCGCGTTCTTGCCCTTCTATGAGAAGGTTGCTCCCGGCCTCCTGCGTTTTCTACTTTGGAAAACAAACGGAGACCGTGCCCTTTCTGAAGATGTCCTTCAGGAATCGTTCGTACGTTTCTTGGTGAACCTGGACCGGGTGGAGTCGGATCAGGAGATTGCCGTGCAAGCCTACTTGCTACAAATCGTGAAAAATTGCCTGATTGATAAGGCGGCCCGCACACCGCAAGCGACCCGCCCCCACGTGAGCCTCGATACCTTAATCGATTTAGCCGACCCCGAAGCAAGTCTTCGTCAGGAACGTGCCGTCGAGATTCGAGAGCTCGCCGTAGCGATGAAGTCATTGAATGAAAAAGATTCGGAAATTATTTGGCTCCGGGATGCCCTGGGGCTTTCGCACAAGGAGGTCGCAAGTCAGATTGGCATTACCGAACAAGCCTCTCGGCAAGCTTATGTGCGTGCGAAGCGCACGCTCTTGTCGGAACTTAAAGCCAAGCTCGAGCCGTCATTGAAGGGAGGGGGTTATGCCACTGCTGAAGTGTCCTGATACCGATTCGTTATTTGAGTTTGTTTCGATTCCCAGTGAGATGTCCTTGTGGAGTCGGGCCAATATGAAGACCCACCTTTTTGTTTGCCCCCTCTGCCAAAAGGGCGCGCAATCCATTCGTGATAAGTGGGATGCTTATTTCACTCCGGAGCCCGATATTACGGGTTCACTCATTAAAGTTTATAGCCGGCTTCAGAAAGACGAGACTTTGGTTTTGAAGGGCTGGAAGCTCGGTGGAGTTCAACGCCAGACAAGCTTTCGAGACTCGGTCATTGGTCAAGGCTGGCTGTTTCGGGGTGCTGTCGCGACAGGTCTCGCCGTAGTGGCATTCTTTTTAGTGAACCCTCAAGGAAAATTGGAAAAAGGGGACGTTCTCGCTACGGCGATTCCGCAATCCGCCCAACTTCCCTTGGCCCGCTTCCGAGTGGAAGACAAGAACAGGATCAAAGTTCACTACGTTCAGCCAGAGCTTTTGCAAAGCATGGAATTTGAAACGACGAGCATTGGAAGATGAAATTTATTATCGCCATAGTATTTTGTTCCACATTAGCCCCCGCGGTGACGGTGGAAGAGGCGGATCCGCTTAGGGCCCCCATGATGTCCCATCCAGCTCAGTTCATGTCCATGGTTCAGCTTTTGATTCACGAGACGGATCCGATGCTCATGCGGCGCTCACAACGTTTGGTACTCGAACAGATGAATAAGGGCTTTCGAACTTTTCCGCAATTGAATGACAAACCTTTCGAAATTCGCACGACGGGGAATGAGGTCGTTCTCTACTTGGTGACGAATGATGATATGCGCACTCCCATGCAAGACGCCGTTTCCAGCATGATTCAGAATTTAAACGGCCGCGTGCGCGCAAGAGGGAGATCCCAGTTCTATAAGACCAGCCGCGAGCAAGCCGTTGGTGGATACCTGGAAGTGGTCGTGAATGACGGGCACGATCGCGTGCGGGCGATTTCTGCGCAATCAGTGCCTTTGAGAGATCTTTTGAAGGAATTAAAAACTCAGTTGGGTGAATTAAGCTATCTGATTCCTGGCGAATGCGCCGATAGACTCGTTGAATGGAATTTCAATGAGCCCCAAGTGGGGGGAGCCAAGCAGGTGGATACGGTCATCAGCGATTTGGCGACTTTGTTTAATCTGAAGGCGGAGAAAAAGAACGGCACTTATATCTTCACCGGAAATTGTCCCCATCCCTTGCGCCGAAACATGGCGGCCGGCAACGAGATTTTGACGACGAGATTCTTCCCGCCTGAGAACTCCGCTATGGCTCAACCTACGCAAGTCTACTTCCCGCTTCCACCTTTAACTGAATAGTTCTGCTCTAGCGTACAACCCGCACTATACACTCTAGCCATTTTTGTCAGTAGAGTTGAATTCATCCTCCCTGCAAAATGATTCCTGGGAGGAATCATGAATCGCTCTTTCTTTTTCTTTGTCTTTTTCATCCTATACTCATTATGCGCACAAGCCACGGAACCCACGACACCCACGACACCCCCGACTTCCGTCACCGTCAATCCCACTCCTGTCGGCTATCCCCAGCCAGTCATTATTTTTAACTACGGTACCTATAATTCCGGTCCACAAGGGCCCTCCCTTCTTTCTACGCCCCCACTTTCTGTTGTTCCAACGGCATTAGAAAAAGCCGCAATCGCCACTACTGCTGATAGACCCTCCGATTACACCAATGGTTTTGGGTTAAAACTGGCTATCGGAAATACCGGAGGCGATAGCGCACGAGGTGCCGTCGGGGGAGCTGAGCTAGATCTTCGATTTGTAGATTACCTAGGTCTGGAGGCGCAACTTTCCCAAAAGTTGGGAGGAGGTTCCGGACGATTTTCGCACTACTACGCGGGACCGAAACTCCAGATTCCCTTTAAGTCCTCTCTTCTCAATTTCACACCTTCCGCGGGAGTGGGCTATGGAGAGTTTGAAATGGGTACCGAATCAACCAAAGGGCTAACCGCCTATTTAAGAGCAGAATTTGAATTTTTTAACTTGATCGTCGTAGGAGGGACCTACCTGACCACCCTAAGCGGGAATAAGAGGGAATATTTATCTTACACAGGATCCTATCTTTGCTCCTCCAGCAATTATTATTGTGCTCCAGATTACTCAAGCTCTTACTCGAGCTCAAAATATTCGATGGCTTCGGTAAGGGCTGGAATTCGCATTCGTCCGCAATTCCAAATAGCCGTCGATTTCGCAGAACATAGTATTGGCCCGAGCAGTCGCACACAATTGAGTTCACTCATATTGGACATGCGCTTCTAGGGTCGATGTCTGAAGTTTGGACAGAATACTTTCAAAAATATTTGGAACTTATGACGAATACGTTTCTGCTGTTTAATCTCTTTACGAAACGGCCGCTTTTTCTGTGCCTGAGCAGGCACGAAATCTGGTTCATGGGTTGCATACATCCTGTCTACACGCTTCTTGGGTGCACACACTCGAATCCGAAACGAATAGAAATTTTAGGAGTTTAGATGAAACGCCTCACACTCCTTCTCCTCGCGCTTTCGCTCGCCGCCTGTTCAAACGGAAAGCTCAGCTTCGCCGGAAAGAGCGCCGTGGGAGATCAAAACGGCGGAGGTGGCGGCTTGGTCGGTCCTCAAGGTCCACAGGGACCTGCCGGTCCCGCCGGCCCGCAAGGGCCACAAGGTCCGATAGGGTCGACCGGAGCCACTGGATCGACTGGCGCAACGGGTGCGCAAGGCGGGCAGGGCATTCAAGGTCCGATTGGATTGACCGGTCTTCGCGGACTCGAAGGTCCCCAAGGCCCTCAAGGCCCGTCCGGGGCGCCTGCGGGACTAACGGTAACGACCTGTCCGACCGGGTTTGCGATGAACGCCACCAATCTTTGTCAATCGGTGGGGTGGGAAACACCTCAGGCCTACTGGCCCGCTCAGGATTTCTGCCGGCAACGAGGAGCGCACATTTGTAACCCCTCCGAAATTTGGACAACGTGGACCGATGTTTGGCCCAATGGAAATCCGACCGGCAATTATTACGATTTGTATATGATGGGAGGGCATCCCGGAGATGATCTCGTCTTCATCGTGAATATTGCGGACAGAAATAATTTCGATGGTCTTGCCAATCGCACAGTCGGCGGTACAGGCAGCGGAGCCCGCTATTTTCGCTGCTGTATCAGTGGCGGTGGCTCTATATAAAACTTTACTTCTTTTGCTTCCCCTCACACCGCTTGTGGCACCACTCATCGATAGAAATCTTTCCAGCTCCCGCACAGGTGAGCCACACGAACATCACTAAATAGGCGAGCTCATCCAACCCCATTAAATCGGTAAAGGAATGAATATCGCCCCTCTTCGCCGTAACAATGGCAATGAACATCGTAAACGCCAGCGGAATCGAAATGAGCCGCGTAAGAAACCCGGCAAGGATCATGAGCCCACCAACAAATTCCACACCGGCTACAAAGGGCGCTTGAATGCTGGCGGCAGGGATCCCTATTTGCGTGAAGAAGCTTGTAACCTGATCCAGGTGGTGAAGCTTTCCCCATCCCGCCGTGACAAAGACCACGCCCAAGATAAGGCGCGCTAGCAAAGGCCCCAACCAAGCGCACTTCTCGACACAAGCTCTTCCCTTTTCGCACCACTCCGATTTCATCTTGTTCATGTGTCCCCCGTTAGTTGAAGTGTATCATTTCTTAAATTTCCAAGTCGCGCGAGATTTCGCGCGCGGGATTTCCAATGATCGAAATGCGAGCGGAATAATCTTGAGTTACGACCGAACCGATACCGACTTTCACGCCATCGCCGATGGTAATTCCATCAGAA
>JAHFAF010000267.1 GCA_023250715.1 Pseudobdellovibrionaceae bacterium
TGCATCGGCATTTGCCTGACCTCCGCGAACGGTAAGTCGGGCAAGGCTTTGCAAAAATATAACTTCCTCAGGCTCTTTTCGAGTCATTGAGGGACCGGCAATGGCATCTACCCCAAGCTTTTTGAAAAGCGACTCACTTCCCCCGACCAATACGGGGTGAGGTCCAATTTCGATGAACGTGTCAAAGCCATCTTGAATCATCGCGGTCAAGGCGTCGGTGAATAAGACCGATTGCCTTGCGTTCCGAAACCAATATCCTGCGGTTAGGTGTGTTCCCGGCTCGCGTTTTCCACTGACGGTAGAATAGAGCGCAGTACTTGCCTCTCGTCCTCGAATATCTCGCAGAGTTTCAAGCATTAGTTCGCGAATTGGCTCAATATGATGACTATGGTAAGGCACCTGTACGCGAACGGTTCGATTGAAAATACCGCGTGCTTCAAGGCGATCCGCAATGAGCTTTAACGGCTCAAAATCGCCCGATAGTGTGAGCATTTCCGGTCCATTCACGGCTCCGATGGCGACCCTATCTTCGAGTCCTTTGATTGCTTTTCGGGCCTCTTCGACGGAGAGGCCGACGGCAAGCATTCCGCCCTTGCCGGAAGCACGATCTTGCGCTTGGGAACGGTGGTAAATCACTTTCACCGCCTCTTCGAGCGATAATGCACCGGACGCGAAGGAAGCCGCCACCTCGCCGATTGAATGGCCTACGACCCCGTCAGGCCGAATGCCGTAGCTCTCGTAAAGCTTGAAGAGCGAAATTTGTATTGCCATTACGGCAGGCTGCACCAAAACCGTATCATCTATCTTAGAGCTATCTTGTGGCTTTGCGATTTCGGCAAGGAGAGAGATACCGGCAAGCTTTCGGAACAAGCGATCTATCTCTTCCATCGTATTGCGAAAGACAGGTTCTTTTTCCAGTAGAGTACTTCCCATGCGGGCCCATTGACCACCCTGGCCAGAAAAAAGAAAGCCAATCTTGGGCGATTCTTTATGCGTGATCTTGGTGGAAAGAGTGGTCGGATTCGGTTTTCCACCTCCAAATTCACGGAGTTTTTCCGAAAGGTCTTTCTTCGAGTTTCCCACTACGGCAACAACAAAAGGGTAGTAACTTCGACGGGCGTAGGCAGAAAATGCGATATCTCCAACAGCGGCCTCGGAATCGGCCAGAAAATCAGCGTGCCGAACAGATAGCGCAGAAAGAGACTCCTTACTCTTGGCACTTAGCATGTATAGGGTCGGGTTTGAATCTTCGTTTGCCTTAGGCTGGGATTCCGGTTTGGTAATAGGGGGCTCTTGGATCACGGCATGGGCGTTAGTTCCTCCTGCACCAAATGAATTCACTCCGATAGTAAGGGCGTGATCATTACGTTTGAGAGGAGTCACGTTGGTAGGTACGACTAAGTGCAATCCGCTAAAATCGATGGCTGGATTTGGAGTTTTGAAATGCAGATTGGGGGGAACTATTCCGTGTTTTGCGACGAGGCAGCCCTTAATGAAACCCGCGATTCCAGAAACCCCTTCAAGGTGGCCGACGTTTGTCTTTATTGAACCGATTAGAAGCGGTTGTTCGGCGGTTCGATTGCTCCCCAACACAGTACCTAGCGACCTCGCCTCAATCGGGTCTCCGACGGGGGTGCCAGGACCATGGCACTCAACATAACTGACAGTCGATGGATCTATGCCGGCAGCAGAATAGGCGTCCCGCAATGCGGTAATTTGAGCTTCTTCACTAGGAACGGTGAGTCCTTCAGGGGTATAGCCATCTGAGTTTACGGCCGTGGCTCGAATTACTGCGTATATGCTGTCCTTGTCGGCCATTGCCTGTCGTAAAGGTTTCAGTATCACCACGGCGACGCCCTCGCTGCGGACATAGCCGTTAGCACTCGCATCGAATGCCTTGCAATACTGATCCGGATTTAAAAAACCAGCTTTTGACAGGATAATTGAGGTTTCCGGACGCAGTAGCACATTAGCACCAGCCGCAACCGCCATGTCGGCTTGCCCGCTCCAAATGCTGCGACACGCCAAGTCTACGGCAACAAGTGACCCCGAACAGGCTGTGTCCAGCGAAACGCTCGGTCCTTTCAGATTAAAATTGAAGGAGATCCGGTTCGCCAATGCTGCGAGGTCGGTTCCCATGGCCGTATAGGAATTGATTTCATCACGGGCCTCACTGGCCGACTGCATGCACAAGTAGTCGTAGAAAAAGCCGGCGGCAAAAACGGATGTTCGGCTTCCATCAAATTGGTCGCGTCTCAACCCAGCATCTTCCATTGCTTCGTGAGTGACCTCAAGTAACAGACGTTGCTGAGGATCTTGTCGCTGCGCTTCGGTCGGAAAGTATCCAAAAAAATCTGCATCGAACTTATCCACATTATCGATGAAGCCGCCCTTTGCATTCTTGATGCACCCCATTTTTTCCGGATTTGTGTCGTGAAACCGAGAATGCTTCCATCGGTCTTCGGGAACCTCCCGAATGGCGTTAATTCCCTTGAGCAGCCCTTCCCAAAGCTCTTGTGGGGAATTCAATCCCCCGGGCAATCGACACCCAATTCCTATCACCGCGAGAGGTTCTCTGGGTGTGGGGGTGACTATGGACTGTTCTACTTTCTTTTTTGCATCGGACATGGGGTGGATTCCTTTTCGTCTTAATTATTTCTTCGCAATCAAAAACACGACGGTACCTGACTCATCTCGCTCCAGCGAAATGTGGGTCATCGGAATTTCACTACCTGTTAAAAGACGAAGCGCTTGGTCTTTGTCTCTTTGGTGGAATGAGGTCCAACGACTGAGCCAGTGGGTATCGAACGTGTCATAAACGTTTCTATCGAAAAAACTTGTGATGAGCGTGCCTTCGGGTGCGAGTGAGGCATACAGGCCACTTAACAGGCGTGGTAGCGCTTCGTCTTCAATGTAATCGAAAATGCCAGGACTATAGATAGTGGTAAGTTTGCCAAATTGGGCCGTGTTTCTTTCGGGGGAGGCCAACTTCAGGGCGTTTGATTTTTGAAAAACATAGTTTTTATGCGTGGTTTGGGAGAGGAGCTCTTTTGCGTACTCCAGCGTCGACAGGTCATAATCTGCGCACCACATTTTTCGCTGATTGCTCTCGTTTACTTTCAGAAGCTCTCGGCATGGCCCGCAGGCGAGACTCAGCCAGTTGCCTTTACCCTTTTCTTGGGAGTCACGTTGATTGAGAAGTTGAGTTAACTTTTCCATCCGAGAGCGGATGCCTGATGGGATTTGTCGGGTTAGAAAATACCTATCGAGAAATTTTCCAAGCTGCGTCGTTCCTTGCGGTTCATTGGCGTAAATCGCTTCAAGAGTTGTGTGGTCCACGGGATACCCTTCGGGCCAGGTTCGGGTACGTCGGAATAAATTACTTTGAAAGAAGATGTCTTGGGAATCCCTTCTAAACCACTCCTGAAGCCGTGCTAAAAAAAGTGGGTCTTGGCCGAACTTCTTTTCGATATCTTGGGTGAGAACTTTGAATAAGTTGATACGTTCTTCTATTAGGCTGTAGGCATTCTTGGTGTCGGTCGAAAGGTTTCGAAGAAATCCCAAAAGCTCCGCGTATTCAAATTCCAGAGCATCGGCTGCATAAAATTCACCTTCGCTTAATGGGTTCGGCATGGTTTCTCCTTCACTTTCGCACCACGATAAATAGGATGGCGCCCGTTTCTTCCCGCTCCACTGTGATTTGGTCGGCAGAGATCCCTGAGCGATTTACCAGGGAAACCGCGAAGTCAGCGGTTCTTTGGAAAAACGAGTTCCACTTTGCTAGCCAGTGGTAGTCAAAAAGCTCGTACCTCGTTGAATCTTTAAAGGGCAAAATCAATAGCCCACCCGGCGCCAGAGACTTATAGAGCCCCGGGATCAACATGGTAAGCGCGTTGTCGTCCAGATAATCAAAGACACCCGGACTATAAATGGTGGTAAAAAGCCCGTACTCGCTGAGATTTCTCTTCGCGCTCAAAAAGCTCATCGCGTTGGCTTTTTGAAGGCGAACACAGTCGGCTACCTTCGACTCGGATTCGAGCAAGTATTTGGCGTAAGGAATGAAGTTCGGATCGTAGTCGGTGGCGTTGATTGTTAGGTTTTTTTTACGAGGAAGGGCAAGCAATTCCCGACACGGCCCGCAAGCAAGCGCCAGCCAGTTGGATTTACCAGTCTCTTCTTTGAGGCGCGCCTGAAGGAGACCGGATAGTTTTGAAAGTCTCGACCGAATCGCACGGGAAAGGAGTCTAGAATGAAAATACTTGTCTAGATGACACGGCGCCCCCCCCCCTGCGTCATGGGGAAGGTTCGCGTAAATCATTTCCATCGTGAGGTAGTCCGCAGGGTAGCCCTCTTGCCAGGTCCTTACGGCGCGGAACAGCTTACTTTTCAAAAACACGTCGGCGGAGTTTCTACGGAAACCCTCGCGAATTTTTCCAAGTACCTTGGGGTTATTGCAAAAGGCCACGTCAATAGCTTCAGTCACCGGCTTAAAGGCGGAAAGCAAAGCTTCGACCTTTACGAACTCATCGGGCCGGCTGCCGAGGCCACGAAGATTCTCCAGTAACTCCTCGGTCTTTTCGCTAAGCGTTCGCAAACAGGGCATTTCATCGGCAAGTTCCGGAAGGATTTGGCCGGTTTCTATAAGAGATAGACTGCCCACCGGCATGACTTCTCCTTGATATTTGAACGGCACGCTCGGCATACTAAAGTGAATCGGCAAACCGAACGAAATTCTTAAGGATTCAGCGCAAAAATGAGTAAAGATTTCTTGCGGGTAAGTCTTCAACGAATCTTTATCGCCGTAGGCTCATTGGCCAAATGCGTCAGCGGGACTAGATGAGCGAATCTCCGGAAAAGGTGACGGGAAGGCGCCTCATTCCTCGCTTGGGTAAGTGGGGTTCTTTTATTTCTTTCGTTTCAACCGCGCAGATTTAGGTAAACTTCAGAGGTTTGATTTTATTTTTGTAGAGACCGTCCGGTATCAATGCAACTTTTTCCGTGTTTTCGGCTCGCACTCCGTAGGCAATGTCATAATCCGCGCTAACAATAAACGGAAAAGCCGAATGGATAAGCACATTGAGTAGCATCGCATCGGAGGTTGCCATGCACGTCCTTCCGACGATGGAATGCATCGCCTCCCAAGTTGGATGGACGGTCATAAATTGCTTTTCTGAATCATTCCCCCGTAGCTGGAGATAGTTCAGCCCAAGCTTCTGTTCGATCTGGACCATATGATCGCTCAGTTCCCCTAAATACTCCCCACAGATTTCAAGCCAGCCGTTCTTGCCGGATGCTCTAACGGGCGTAAAGACTTCTTTCGTCTCTTTGATGCGATAATCCGTCAGAACTGGAAGACGCCCAGCGCTGGCCTCCTGATCCACCCAGGTTTTGTGGGCACGCAGTTTCTTCGCCACATCATTGGTGATTCTCCAGTTCGAATTTGGAGCAATTATCCCCATAAGTGCTTCGGTAATAATCACTCTGCGCTGGAGATCGAGAAGTTCCGCGCGCGTCGTGACCGTCGTAAAGACCGGAATCTGATATTCCGCGAGTTTCTCAAAGAGAAATTCGGCGTCCTCGCTGAAGGGATGGACTCCCTTGTAGAGGGCAGCAAAGAGAAAGTTGGTGTCCACCAAACAACCGATGGCCTTGGGCTTGAGTGAGCTTAGGTAAATATCGATTTCGGAAAATGGAACTACTTTTCCCATTTGCCTAGACGCCTTTTTCGGTTGGTTTTGCGGCGATGTCTTTTTCCGACGCGTCAGGAGACTTCTCCCGTGTCACTTCATCAATGATCCGGATCAAGCGCTCCGAGGGCTTCTTCTCCCTTCGTTTTTTGAATAAGTCTTGGGCTTGTTTGAGCCCTTCTTTCGTTGGGAGCTTTGGCTTTATGTCCTTCATAAGAAACCCTCCGTCAATCACTCCAATTACCTTACCATAGCTAAAAACCGCTGCAGGTATTGGATATCACGGGTTGTTTATATACGGAAATTTTTAGGGGAGCGGGCCGGAGTGACTTTAGCTCGTCCTTTATTTTCGTTCGCCCCGCTCCAAAATAGGCCTGAAGCCTGGGAATCGACCACCCCTCAACGAAGCGCAGTCTTGCCAGCTCGCTCAAATTGATCTCAGGTCTCGCCCACATAGCCGCGTGCTCTCGCACAACGGTCGATGGTTCGACCACTGTAGGGCCGCCCCGATTTTGTATTTTTGGTTCTTCTCATTCCAGAGTGGGTAAGCGTAAAAAATAAATCAAGCACAGGCACTTAGGAGTCTGAGCCTATAGTTTTGAAAGCTCTTATATCCGAAGGCACGCCTCTGGATGAGCTTTGC
>JAHFAF010000268.1 GCA_023250715.1 Pseudobdellovibrionaceae bacterium
CAGCTACACGGGCCCCACAAATGGCCCGAACTTCATGGTCTTCGATAAAAAAGGGGATCTCTATTTCACCGACAGCCGGAGCCGCATCGCAAGAAGAGATACTTCCGGCACCATCTCCTTTATCGTCGATAATGAACCGGGTTATCGGGATGGCTGGGAGAATGAAGCCCAGTTCAATACTCCGAACGGTATTGCCGTCACAGAAGACGGAGCGATTTACGTTGCGGATTCCGGAAACGCGCGTGTCAGAATAGTGCAACCCAAAACAAAGCCGGACGGTAGCGCTGGATATTTCGTTTCCACTCTTTTCGGTGGGGATTCTCAAAAGGACTGCAGCGGGACTTTGAAGGGTACCGTCTCTCGCGGTGCCCTTGAAGACGAGCTCAAGGCGGGTCTCTCCCAGCTTTGCCGTTCCCAGCCCTACGCGCTGGATGTTAGGAGCACCTGTAAGACTCCCGGCGGCAACTTTTCAATCGCTTTCACCCAGAACTATGGCATCACGTCCAATGTGGTTCAGATAGTGAGGCCTTGTCCGTGAGGTTCAAATAATGAAACAGTCGATGGAACAATTCCTAGATGAGATGGATCTCCTTATCAAGGCAGCAAAGGGAAATGAGGTCAAAGAGCGAGTGGTGGGCCTTAGGAGAAAGGAAATTCCGCGGAGTTTGTTGGCTCGCGTCGCGCGGATTGCGTGGCGTGTGAATGCGCCGCTTTTTGCGATTCGTCTTTTGCACCCCGTTCTTCACGGATCGAAGAGCGAACCTGCGTCCGCAAGTCCTGCGGAGAAGGCCGAGTATGGTGCATGTCTTATCCGCATCGGTGCCCATGAGGAGGGGATGTCGATATTGACAAGTCTGGATGCCACCGCCAACCCCGAGGTATTTCTCTTTCAAGCGTTCGGCCATATCGGAGTTTGGGAGTATTCCTCCGCAATCCCTCTTCTGCGTCGATTTCTGGCAGAACCCGGGCTCAATGCGTATCAAAGAAGAATTGGAGAAACCAATTTGGCTGCGAGTTTGGTGCATGAGCGAAAAGCGGGTGAGGCCGAGCTCGTTCTATCGAACATTTTGACAAAAAACACAAAAGAGGAGGCCCTTGTTCACGGCTTTGCGCTCCACCTCGCCGCCGAAAATGCCATTTACCAGGCGAAGTGGGCCGAGGCAGAAGGCTTCTTGGATCGGGCTGCGCAGCATCTAAAAGACTGTGATGATCGCTCTGTGTTTTTCTTGCGAAAATGGCAAACTCTATTGAGTCTGATGCAAGGGGGCCCCTCGGGGGCTGTTTTGTCGTCGATTCATGCTCTGAAAGCTCAGGCAAAAAGTCTTCACCACTGGGAGTCCATCCGCGATCTGGATAGCAAGATCGCTGTGGCGCAAGAAGACCGAAGTTTGTTTTTCAAGGTTTATTTTGGCACTCCTTACCAGGAATATAGAGATCGTATCCATTTGGAAATGGGGGGCAGGATTGAAATCGTCGAAACCTATTTGTGGCAGCCCGCCGAAGAGCCGGGGACATGTATCGATGCCTCGACCGGTGCTATTCTGGGAAGTGAGAGCGGGCTTAAGATGGGCCGGCTTCCGCATCAACTCTTTTCCATTCTGTGTAGCGATCTCTATCGCCCGTTATCTCTTGCGGCCGTCCATTCCAAACTCTACCCCCAGGCCTATTTTGATCCGGAAAGCTCTCCCGCACGCGTGCGTTCGATCAAGACGGCTCTGCGCGGCTGGCTAAAGGAAAATAAAGTTCCGTTGAGGATTTCATCCGCCAA
The DNA here is from genome assembly GCA_023250715.1 of Pseudobdellovibrionaceae bacterium. Taxonomy (GTDB): domain Bacteria; phylum Bdellovibrionota; class FAC87; order UBA2466; family UBA2466; genus JAHFAF01. Next base: position 1,769 of record JAHFAF010000268.1, read on the forward strand.
CGGTTTTCTCCGCCTGGTGCCTTACGGAGCCGTCTCCGTAAAGCTACGGCTAAAGACGGAAAATATCGATAGAAAGGCCCTCTTGCTCGAAAAGGTGAAAGAAGTGTTCCCCACCAGTCCCTTTTCCACCCGCGAAGTAGGGAAGGTATTACAGCTCTCCAAGATGAGCGTCTTGCGACTCCTGCAAAATGCCAAAGGGGAGGGGGCGGTTTTCGAGTCGGGGCAGGGTAAACGACGCCGGTACTCGTTCGCCGGGTAGCTCCAGGGGATCCCCATTCGTACCAAAAATCTTCATCGAGTTCAGCCCCTCCTCTCCAGCATACTCTAAAGTGAGCGGAGTAATTGCCTACCGCTGTACTTGAAGAGGACAAATGAAAAAAATTGAGTTTGTTAGAAGGAGTTTGGGGTTAATTTTCGTTCTTTACTTTAGCGGCTGCTCCCTCACTGGGGGGGATCCACGTGGCTTGAATCAAAGGTTGATTGGCGATCAGAGGCCCTCGGCACAGGCCGAAGGAGTAGGCCATGAATCCGATGCTCCAGAAACCATTCGAGTGACCCGAGAATTAAGGGGGCAGAACGCGGACGATTCGAAGGAGGAAAGCCAAATTACTCTTGATACAGAATCGTCGACGGAGATCTTAGATCTAAATGGAAAGTTAACTACTCCGGAGCAATTAAGAGCGATTCGCGAAGGTGCAGTTGTGGATCCCAGTTTGGAGGTTTCTGACGATAGGTCCGGAGAAACCCAAGGTGTCCTCGTGGAGTTACAATCAGAGCCCGTATTGAAAGTTCGAGGAGAGGCGAAGGAAAAAGGAAGTAGTCACACCAAGGTTGTTGCTGCCGCGGGGAAACAACACTCCCTAGTTACCAATGAGCACCGACAGTTTAAACAGGACCTGGCTTCTATTTTCGCCGGCCGGCTGGTTCCCTTTTCCCAAAAGGCCATCAAAGGGAAAATCCGCACGAAGGAATTCAAGCACGCCTTCAATGGAATGGCGCTTTTCGATATTTCGATGAAGGAAGCAAAACAAAAGCTTCAAGGACTTGCCTCGGTGAAAAAAATTTGGCCCAACTCCAAAATGCGGGCCAATTTGAACGACTCCGTCGGGCTGACGAAATCCGATCAGGTATGGGCGTACGTGGATAAGTTTGGATCCCCTATCGACGGAATGGGGATGAGAGTAGGGATTATTGACACCGGAATCGAATACACCAATCCCGATTTAGGGGGCTGTTTGGGCCCGGCGTGTAAGGTGCTGGGAGGGTATGATTTCGTCGCGGATGATTCCGATCCAATGGATGAACATGGCCATGGTACACACGTGGCTGCAACGGTGGCCGGAGTGGGAAGTTACCTCGGCAGCGACGGACAAAATCATTCGCTTTTTGGAGTTGCTCCCGGCGCAAAATTATATGCCTACCGAGTCTTGGATGCCTCAGGCTCCGGATGGTCGACAGCGATCATCGCCGCCATCGAGCGCTGCGCGGATCCGGACCAGGACGGTGATTCTTCAGATAGGCTCGATGTGTGCAGCATGAGCCTTGGAGGCTCAGGGAACCCAGATGATCCCACGTCCACGGCCGTCGATAATGCTTCGGCGAATGGCGTCGTGTTTGCAATTGCCGCGGGAAATTCAGGACCAAACAATGGGACCATCGGAAGCCCGGGCACGGCGAGAAAGGCCATCACGGTTGCTGCGGCCTGTAAGCCCAAGGATATCGGAACCGCATCCTTTTGCACGGAAGCGATAGCGTCGTTTTCCTCTCGCGGGCCAGTGACCTGGACGGGTAGTAACGGCACGACGCAGACCCTAATGAAACCCGATGTCGCGGCCCCCGGAGTTTTCATCTGTGCCGCCGAGTGGGGAACCTTTCAGAGCAGTAAACATTGTTTGGACAGCAGACACATTGCTATTTCCGGAACGTCGATGGCGACTCCGCACATCGCGGGTGTCGCGGCACTCATTCGCCAAGCCCATCCCGAATTCCATCCCGATGAGGTGAAGCAGATTCTCATCCAGAGTGCCAGGAATTTAGGCCTTCCGGAGAATGTGCAAGGCAAAGGCATGGTGGATGCGTTGGCGGCCCTCGAAGCGAGCGGCATCCCTTATGCTCCAGCCAAAATTCAGGGCCTTCCCCTTTCTTTTTTCGATGAGCCTACAACCACGCTCACCCACTTTTCAAAAACGCTTTCCATTACGAATACGACTTCGCAGACACTTACCTTCATTCCGCGTTTCGAGACCACTCAAGTAGGTTTTTCCACAACTTTCGACGAGTCAAGTTTAGTTCTAGCGCCTAATGGCGCCGGAACTCTCCTGATTAACTTTCAAGTGGATCATAGATTAGTTCCCAGTGGATTGGGGGCGAGCGGGTCGCTTACTCTTTCCACCGCCGCCGGGGAAATGAGATTGCCGGTGACAGTGTCTGTCGCAAGCCGTCTTCGCAGCGATGTGGCGAAACTGGATTTTCCATTCGACGATCCGGAGCAACCGCGCTGGGCCGCAACCAAAACCGTTGTGTTGACCAATACGTTGATCGATCTTCCCGCCAATTATAGTGTCTCCGCCGTGTTTGAACTGCCGGCGGGCACCCCTCCCGAAGCGATTCGGACAATCGTAAGTCCCTCAAATCTCTTCTTAGCCCCGGGAGGGACCGGCGCCATTCAGGTGAATCTCGATGTCGAGAATGGTTTGTTAGCGAATGGTCGCTATTCCGGCTTTCTTAACCTAACCTCTCCTCTTCAATCTCTGAAAATTCCTGTCAGCTTTTACAAAGGGTACGCCGCCAATTTCGTGTACAGCGGACCGGCGCCGACCATAGTGAACATCTACAGCACGAGCCAACGCGCTTACGTGTTCGGAATCAATCCCGCTCCATCGGATACATCCACATTTATCCCGATCCATTTTCCCGGGCCCTACGCTGTCGAGGCGTATTGGCCCGGGTCCGGTGCGGCAATGGGCTTTACCGTCGTGAAGGCGAATATCCCGATTGTGAATGGGCTCGTATCGGTGCCGCTCAGCCAAACGGAAGCCACTCATAAGATTAGTTTCAAGGCGGTGGATCCCAAGGGAGTTCCGATTCCCGTTTATAGTGGAAATAATATCAATGTGGCCATTGCACACAAGACCTTCGGGTTCTTAATGCTCCACGGGTATAACGGATATTTTAATCAAAATCGGTACGTCATGGTCTCGGACATCCCTTCGGATCACGAATTCCTGGCGACGGGAGAGACGGGCGCAATTCTCCACCCCGATGAAATGCATATCTACCAGTACAAGCTATCTAATGGTCTTACTCGGGACTTTGAATTTGTAAATCTAGCGACTGATTTCATTGAAAAAGTTCCCATGGTATTTCAAAATAGAAATCTGGAGCTCATTCCCTCTTTATACAATTACAACTGCTTCGATACCGCGACGTACACCCGGTACTGCGTTTCCTCCACAAGACACGCTCTACCGTTAACTCCAACCCCGAAAAAGGTTTTCTTATTGAATAGTGATCCGAGCGTCGATGTAGCGGCCTTTACGGGAAATCTACAGGGACTCATGTTCAATGTGTATCTCAACGGGGAGGGAACACATACCCAGGAAGTCTATCTCACCCCCAACTACTATTTTTCTAAAAACTATTCCTATAGCTGGTTCGAAGATCGCGCCGCGCCTGTGGAGATTGCCCCGGGTAACGCCATTCCGATTGGCGTGGGCCCGGTCCTGGACACGACCCAATGGGTGAATTACGCAAATACACAACTTCGCCTGACATCGGCTCGGAATAATTATGGTCTCATCTCCCCTTGGAGTGATCCCGCCAGAAATATTTTCTTAACCTATACTCCCTGGCTATGGGGTGGAGTTTGCGAGGATCTCGATTTTTATGACTACTTTGGAGAAGATCCCGTCTCCACCATCAATCTCTCTAAAGATGGCCAGCCGATAAAGGGCGGTGTTTTGACGGCGACTCTCCCGCAGCATTGGCCAAATCTGGAAGAGGCTATCGGGGCCGGAAATTATCAATTGGAGTTACGGCGCACGGCGACCCTCAACGGCATTCCGACGGAAGCGAAGACGGTATCGAAATTTAAGGTGGTGAGCGCTAGTTCGCTTACCGCGCCGTGGGATGAGAATCCTCCCTACCTCACATCGTTGCATCTTATTGCAAACGGTCTTTGGCAAAACGTCGTCGATCCGAATACTGCAAACTCCCTCGTATTCAAAATCGATCCGAATCCCGGATTCATCGATGTCAATTTGATTAACCGGATGCAGGATTCCCTCACCTCGGTAAAATTGGAGTCCAGTCTAGACGCCGGGCAGAGTTGGGTGAATCTAGCGCTCGCGTCCCTAGGCGATGGAAAATTTTCAAGTCCACTCCCGACGAATGGGCAGGCGACGCTCTATTCTTATCGAATCACTGCACTGGATATCGGCGGGAATTCCCTTTCCTATTCCTTCCAGGTTCCCAATGGTAAAGCACTTGGCGATAGCCTGCCCTCCGATACTATGCCACCCACGGTGCAGATTAGCTCACCCTCGAACGGGACTATTCTTTC
>JAHFAF010000269.1 GCA_023250715.1 Pseudobdellovibrionaceae bacterium
ACTACCATAAATTCATATACTTCCAATTTGTAACAATCATTTACCTCTAGGAGAGGAATACAAGGCCCCCTTTTCGCTAGATTGAATGGAAAGGAGACAACGAATGAGTAACAAAACATTGATGCTGACAGCGTTTGTAATGGTAGCGGCCCTCACAGTTCTTCCGGGTTGTTTGAGAAATCGGACGCCCGAGGAGAGAGCAAAAAAGATAGTGGAGTGGATAAGCGGAAACTTAGAACTAGATGAGTCACAACGAGCTAAATTGGATTCCGTGAAAGACGAAATTTTAACCGCGCGCAAGGAAACGAGTGCCGAAAGGTCCGCGCAATTAGACGAAGTCCTGCGTCTAGTGAAGAGCAAGGAGATCGATCCCAAAGCTATCCAATCTCTCATGCAACAGAGGCACGAGAGAATTTCACGGATCGCACCCGGAGTGATTGCAAGGGTGGTGGAATTCCATGCGTCACTTACGGATAAGCAGAAAGACAAGATAGTGGAGAAGGTTAACGATCTCAGAGCAGCGGTCACGGCGAGCGAATAAGCCCCGAACCAGAGAACTCTGGAAAAGTGGGCGGCATCAAGCGGTGACAGGCGGCTTTGAGGCAGGGAGTGGAGACTCTGCCTCGAAGCCGCCAACCGTTGTTTATATGGGACCGAATGCGATACCATAGGAGGGCTTACCGGGAATATGGCCACACCCCTACTCATTATTGATGATGACGAGAAGCTTACCGAGTTATTGCGAGGCTATCTTTCCCAATTTGGATTTGAACTTTGGCGTGCCGGAAATCCGGACGATGGAATTTTCCTTTTGGGGAAAAAGAATCCGCGCCTAGTGATTCTGGACGTCATGTTACCCGGGCGGGACGGCTTTCAGGTTTGCCGTGAGATTCGTGCCGTAAGCAAAGTACCGGTGCTTATGCTCACCGCGCGGGGAGATACCGGAGACCGGGTCGCCGGGCTCGAGCTCGGGGCCGATGATTACTTGTCGAAGCCCTTCGAGCCGCGAGAGCTCGTGGCGCGCATTCAGTCTATTCTGCGCCGTTTGGGTGAGAATCCTACCGAAAAGGATCAAGTCCTGAGAGCAGAAGAGCTCAAGGTAAGCCTAAAGACTCGCCAGGCATGGATCGGGTCGGAGGAGATTCCGATCACTTCAAATGAATTTGAGCTGCTTCGTTTTTTTCTACTGAATCCCGGCCGCGTTCTAAGCCGGGATGAAATCATGGATAGCCTGCGCGGAATTGACTGGGAAGCTTACAACCGATCGATCGATGTGGCGGTGAGCCGCCTCAGGCAGAAACTCAAGGACGACAGCAAGCATCCAAAATATTTCAAGACGGTGTGGGGTACTGGCTACCTCTTTCTCCCGAACGTCTCCCGTGAGGGCTAGATGCGTAGGTCGTCCATTTTCATCAAACTCTTCCTGATTCAAGTGATAGCGGGGGTTCTTATTTTCACGTGGCTGGGTGGCGCTACGCGAAAGTGGGTGGGGCAAGCCATGGAAGAGCCTCCTATAAAGAGTCATCTCGTAAGTTACTTCGACTTACTGGGGAAGGGATTGGGAAATCCAGCCGATCGCCTGAAGGCGGAAAAGCTGGAAAAGGAAATGGGATTGCATGTTCGGTTAGAGGATTCGCTGGGCAGCTGGACAAGCGCTCCTGGCATACCGGATTTTTCCTTCGCGCAGAAGCACACAGAGCGCTTGACTGATCAATTGAGAATGGGAAGAGGGTTAGGGAAGGTTTTTGTTGTATGGGAAGCGCCACATCAGCGCGTTCTTTTCTATATTTCAAGAACCCCCGTGTGGTTGAGCCAGCCTTCCCTCCTGGGTCTTCTATTTATCGGCGTGGCCGTGACTCTCGCCGGAGCTTATTTTTGTATTCGTTTGGTCCTTAAACCAATTCATCAGCTAAATCGTGGTGTGGAAGAGATTTCTCTTGGAAATTTGAAGTATCGCGTGGCGACCGCCAGCGAGGATGAGCTCGGGCGCCTTGCCAGATCGTTCAATGAGATGAGCGAGCGGATTCAGGAAATGATTCGATCCAAAGAACAGCTCCTTCTCGATATTAGTCACGAGTTGCGATCTCCACTCACGCGAGCAAAGGTCGCGCTCGAGTACTTGCCACCCGGTAAACCCCGGGATCAAGTCTCCTCGGACTTGTGTGAGCTCGAGAGAATGGTAGCTGAGATTTTGGAGAGTTCTCGACTCGATAGCCCTCACGGCAGCTTGATGTTGGCCGAAACGGATCTGACGCGTTCCCTTAAGGAATGGCTTGCCCCGTATGAGCGTGTGACTTACGACGCCAGCGAGCCCCTGATCGCAAAGGTGGATTCAGAGCGTCTGCGAAGAGTCGTATTGAATCTCGTCGAGAATGCGGTCAAATATTCTTCCGATTCTGTACTTGTCTCCCTTAAGAAATCTCCTTCGGGTGTGCAGGTTTTGGTTCAAGATTCCGGGGCTGGAATTCCACCTGAGGAACTCGAGAAGGTGTTCGAGCCCTTTTACCGTACCGATAAGTCCAGAAACTCCAGGACGGGAGGCTACGGCTTAGGCTTGAGCCTCTGTAGAAAAATACTTCACGCGCACGGGGGAAAAATTTGGCTGGAGAGTGTCCTCGAAAAGGGAACGACCGCCATTCTGGAATTGCCACTCCCCCATTGATCCCTTTCGAAAATTTTGTTACCGCTTAAGTCGATGCGCGGGGTTTTGGTTATATTACTTTTTTTTAGTTCGATTCTCAGTGCTTCTCCTTTAAAAATTGTCCAGATTGCCTCAGGCCTCTATCACCACTGTGCTCGTTTTTCCGACGGCACTTTGAGGTGCTGGGGCTTGAACGCAAATGGCGAGCTGGGCCTTGAGAGGGAAGATCTATGGGTGACAGAAGCACCCGACACCCCAATCGTTCCGCTACCTCTTCCTGTCGTCGATATAGCTCTCGGAGGGCGCCATACCTGCGCGATTTTTTCCGATAAAACAGTTCGCTGCTGGGGCGAGGCTTTATATGGGCAGCTCGGGGTCTATTCAGGTGAAACTGGAAAAAATAAGGGGGATATGAAGGATTTGCAGCCCGTGCTCTTGCCTGCAAACTTTCACCCGGCAAAGCTTTATTTGTCCACTCAGGGTTCTTGCGTACTTGGAGGTTTGGGTGCTGTCTACTGTTGGGGAAACGGCACGGGGGAAGAGATCTTACCTCCCCGAAAAATTGACCTTCCCTCTCCCGCTCTTTCGCTTGCACTAGCCGACGAAACCTACTGTGCGCTTTTCGCAAACGGAAGCACGTCCTGTTTCCGCGCAAAACCTATGGATTCCACCGGCTCTAAATTCGATCAGTGGCCGGGAAGAAAAGTACGAAATCTGCAAGCCGGACAGAACATGATCTGTGCTGAATTAGAAGGGTTGGGAATTCACTGTCAGGGTGCGGAGACTTTCGCGGAAAAGACCTTTGGCGAGGGCTTAGATCTTGGCACTGGGTTAGCGGTGGATCAATTTAAGTGCGCAAGCGGCGGGCACCACTGCTGCGCGGTATTTGCACCTTCGGGAACACTGAAGTGTTTCGGGGTGAATTCGGGGGGGCAGCTCGGGCAAAACGATAGACTTACCCGGGGAGATTCGCCGGAGACGCTGGGGGAATACCTCCCATTCGTCGATTTGGGCCGTAAGGCGAGGGTCCGTTTATTGTCGCTAGGGTTTTCCAGTACTTGCGTCGTAGTGGGCGATTTGAATGTCCACTGCTGGGGATATGGACGACACGGATCGCGCGCGACCGATATCGAAGATAGCCCTGAGTTTCATTTCCGTGAACACTGAACTCACGCGGCTAAGAGATCCATCACAATTCATTTGACACGATGCAATAAAATTCGCTAACTGATCTTGAGGGGTGAAACAATCAGGGGTGGTGACGGGTTTTGCATGGCGGCACGGACGACAGTCCTTTTTGTCTTTGCGTTTTGTTCCCTAGCCTTTTCCACTACTCCTCGAGACCTTTCGCTAAATCTTTTCCGGAGAATCACCGGAGTACCAATCCAGCTCTCCGATCCTCGTCTTTCCCAAATGGAAAAATTTATTGCCGAAGGGAATTTCAAGGCGGCGGCGAACATCGCCACCGAGGATTCAAACTTCTATCGACTCACTTTGAAACAATGGGCCACCAAACTCTCCAATCGTGAGGAGAGCCCGTTTCCCTCCCTGAATGATTTTTCCGCCATGGTGATTGGAGTGACCAGGGATGGAAAGGATGCGCGTCTTCTACTTGTGGGAAACTTTGGCTACCAAGCGGATGGAATTACCGATCTTCCGAAGCGCGATTTGGGAAACAATAATCACTACGATTTCCTAGAAAATAAGCGTGTCGATTTGAAGAAGGAGCTCAAGCTTGTCAGTCCTCAGTGGCCCGGTTTCAAGAGCTCCGCGGGGCTTTTAACTTCACGGGCCTGGGGAAGTGCTCATTATCGAGATGGAACGAATCGAAGAGCGGTGGAGTTTTCGATTCAGGAGTTTCTTTGCACGAATATCAATCAGTGGAAAGAGGCCGGTCTTTCTGATCACCGCGTTCGTAGGGACGTGGATCGCCGGCCAGGAAAAAACTACGACAATTACAAGAACCAATGCCGTACCTGCCACGCCACGATGGATGCGATGGGGGGAGCCTTCGCTCGATTTGATTTCAAAGGCGAACGTCTCGTGGATTTTGGGGGCGGGGTTGCTGACAAAATGAATCGTAACGGAACCAACTATCCGGATGGTTATGTCACAGTGGACGACAGCTGGGAGACGCCGAATACGCCGAATCATCAACAGCTCTTCGGTTGGAGGGGGCAGACGAGCGGATTGGGCATCAAGGAATTTGGAAAGCTCCTCGCAAATTCCGACAGATTCAAGAGCTGCATGGCGGAAAAAGCTTTCAAGGAAATGTGCGGACGTGATGCGAACGGTGCCGAGCGTGAAAAGGACATTCCGGCAATTGCTCAGAAATTTGAAGAGGGTGGCTACCACTTACGATCCTTGTTCGAGGACGTAGCGGTACTCCCGAGTTGTCTCGGTCAGGGCGACGCTCCGACCGAGGCCGGGGTGAACAACTTTAGGCAGGTGTACGAGAGTCTCATCTCTCAAACGGGAGTTGATCCTCTGCAAAAACCAGACATCGAAAAATATTTCCAGGAGGCTGTGACGCGGCTTCCGAAGTCGGGGACCGTGGAGGAAATGAATAGTACTTCGCTTCTTGCCATCACGGCGCTCTCTGGAATGTTTTGTAAGGCATGGATCTCAGACGAGGCTAAGGCCGCAGCCGGGGAGAGAAAGACCCACACCGAAGTGAATTTCGATGCAAAAGAGATGTCAGATGCAGAGATTCAAAAAATGGCGAACCGTTATGCGCTGAACTTTTGGCAACGCGAAGCCACGGCCGAGGAGCTTAAAGTTCTTCTTGAGCTTGGAAAAGAATTTAGAGATTTGAAAACGGATAAACCCTTGTCGATCGCGGATCAGCTGACAGGCCTGTGTACGGCCATGGCCAGCAGTCTCGAATCGATGAGTAGATAGGTTGAGAGGTTCAAGTATGGATAGGCACGAAGAACCAAAGTCCACGTCCCTTCTTTTTTCGGATCATCCGCGGCCCCTCACTCGTCGCCAATTTCTTTCTCAGGGGCTGATTAGTTATTCGGCTTCGATGTTCGTTCCGAGTGTTTTTTCAATGGCTTTCGGGTCGAAATCTGTTTTTGCGGAAGGTTCCATTGGGGCGGATGTCCCCTTTCTGGTCTTCGATCTTGCGGGCGGTGCCGCGATGCCGGCAAATTTTCTCGTCGGTGGTGCAGGCGGACCGGAAGACCTATTGAAGTCCTATGACACTCTCGGTTGGGATCCGCGCGCCGGAGGATCTCTCGACAGATCTTTCGGCCTTCCCTTAGCTGCTGCGAATGGAGGCGGAAAGGATAGCAAGATTCTTGCGGGAATTCTTGCTACCGCGAGCGAAGGCGCTCGTCACAATTTGAGGATGGGAAGCTTCTGTCATTTTTCGCAAGACGATTCCTCTAATAACAAGACTTCGGCTGTAGCCCTCGTCGCTAAAGCCGGCCTTCGCGGGCATCACATTCCAAACGGTCTCGGGCAGAATGCTTCTCTTTCCGGTGGAAATTCCGAGGCAATCGGGGCGGAGCCGCTTTATAAGCCTCTTCAAATCAAGCGAGTGACCGATGTGACCGAGTCGCTTAGCTACGGGCCAGGCCTCAAAGATTTTCCTTCGGCGGCTCTTCGGGCACTCGGTCTGGGGGCAAGGCGACTCAGTGCCTTGCAGAACAATAAACTGG
>JAHFAF010000270.1 GCA_023250715.1 Pseudobdellovibrionaceae bacterium
GAGCCCTCGCCGAGAGCCCGCCTGAGTGACCTCCGTCCCAACGAGTCTTCACCATCGTATCCAAAAACTCTCGTCGCTTCTTATCCGAGTCTTCGAGCTCCTGTTCAGGGCCCACGGCGAGCTTACTCGCGAGGAGGTGCTCGCGCGAAGCCACGACGGCCGGATCAAAATTGAATTCCGGATTTTCCGCCTTCGCCTTAAGCTGCTGGGTGACCATTTTGGCGCCCTTGCTCTGCTCTCCCGCTTTCTTATCTTGAGCATCCAGCGCCCAAAGCAATGTCACAAGGATGTTGGGAAGGACTTTCGACTCCTTGCCCTGATCAGAATCCCAATCATTTCTCTTGTAACTGAGACCGCGAGACATCGCCTTCTTTGCCGCCTCAATGAGATCACTCTCTTTCGAAAGATCAACTCCAATCGCCTTGAAATAGAGAATGAGCTGACGAGCAGTCCAGCCGCGCACCTTTTCACGATCCTCGAGCGACATGCTCGGAATTTGGGAAAAGACATCGCCCAAGGAAGGCGCATCGGCATTGAAGGCATCGATGTTCTTTGGCTTCTTCTTCGCGTAGTCCCTACAGGATCTCTCGAAGGGAGGTTGTCCATTTTTCCCGAATCCGGCGAATCGATCTTCTTGGGAAACCCTTCCATTTCCCAAGGGAATATTCATTCGAGTAGTGCCCGGAGGATTGCTAGTTGTGACCGCCCCCTCGCAGTTCACGAGCCAGATGAGCATCTTCATCTCTATCTCTTCATGCTGGCTTCGATTCTGCTTTTTCTGCAATTCTTTGTAGCGCGTCCACAACGAGGCATCGAGCGACTTCCCATACCCTTCTCGCAAACGCTGTTCTGAAAGCACCAAATTAATGATGTCATCCGGGAAGGGTTGCTCCATCACCCGTGCCATCTTGAGAGCCAGCTTTTTCCTCGTCGCATTTTCGGCGGATCGTTTTTTCGCATCCGGCTGGGCGGAGGCATCTTGCGGTAAAACCTGATCCACAATGCGACCGAAGTATTGCAAGGCATCGTGCGCCGGAGTGGGCAGATTGTGAATCCCTGCCGCCGTCGCCGGGGAGAGGCCGCCGTATTTCAACCTGTGCCCGTCCGCCACCTTTTCTAGGAAATTATTGATTCCCCAATTTTGAGTGGCTTGCGTGTGGGCAGGTTCCCCTTGATCCGGGCGATAAAACTCTCTGAGCTCGAGATCCCTTAACGTCTTATCATAGACACTATTCGCCGGTTCATCTTTCGAGGGTTCCCCCAGCTTTCCACCGGCACGCAAATGGGCTCGGCGGCGGGCCAGGGCTGCCAAGGTAGCGGTGAGCTTTTCCTTGTTCACCGTCCAGCTATCTGAGTCTGTCGCTAAAATTCGGATGTGAGGATTCACCCGGGAACCTTCCCAGCCTGAAAAATCGACAAGGGCGGTTTCCGGTGTCTCCTCACGCCTTCGATAAAATTGAATCCAACGCTCATCCCCCTCTTGAATTTCTTTCTGAGCTCTTGCAAGGCGATCATAACTCTCGGTGTAGACGGTTCGGATTCTATCCAGCTGATCGCGGCTTCTCATCATTTCGGGCGAATGGATCGAAGTTCGGTTCGCAAGCATTTGAGGACAGAGCAGATTGATAGCTTCTTCAGTAAGCTGACTCTCCCCTCCCCCATCCGTCAGATCCCTGCGTCGACCCGCAAGGTCTCCGTCCACAATAAAAATTACGTTCATCAGGGCATCTCGCATGCGGAACTTTTCTTCACGAGAGGGCGGGTTCGAAGTGAATGCCTCCGAAATAGCTGGCCATAACTCACTTACCATTTTTTTAGAAGGATCTTTCAAATCCTCCCGGACAACACAGTACTGATCCATGAAAAAGCCTACGGTGCGAGTAAGCGACTTAGCATATCGATTGTCGAATTGAACATCGCTCTCGTCTTTTCCCTTGGTTATCGAAGCTCGAAACTGGGAAAGGCTTGCTTGAACGCTCTTGACCAAAGCTCCCAGATCTCCGCTCTTTACTGCCGGCTTGATGAGGCTTTTCATGAGTCCTTCGACCCATTCCCCGTGATCCCCGACCCCCGTGTAAAGATATTCCTTGGTCGTATGGAAGGTGTTGGCGGGGACCTCAATCTCCGCTCCGGGGTCCGAAGATCCGTTGGAGATCCTTCCGAAGTAGGCTTTCCTCTTTAGCTCCAATCTCTGATGCAGATCATCCGCCGCTCTTTTTGTGAGCGCGATTCGATTACCGTCTTCATCTCTTGTTTTAAGATCATCAGGAAGAATACCCGCATCATGTAAGAGCCATTCTTCCGCGAGAATCTGAGCGGGGAGGCTGTCGACTAACGCTCGGAATCTTTGCGCTGTTCCTGGACTGCGCACGGGATCCATCAAGTCCGCAAGATGCGGGGGTGCCTTCGCTCTGTAGACCATGTTCCGGTAGGGGCTACTAGAGGGAAGGATGCGAGCGATACTTCTCAAATCCTGAAGTAAGCGAATATCTTCGGCCTTATCGGAACTAGCCATTCTCTCTAGCTCAGTCCTTACTTCACTCTCGTTCCCGGCTGCTATTTTAGTCTGGTCGGCCACCGAACGATCGTTCGCCGCCTTCAATTGGGCCTGGTATTTCTGGACTTCCGACTCAAGCAGATTCCAGTCCTTGAGCCTTCTGGCATATTCCCGAAGTGCAGCGAATCTTTGCTTGTCTTCCGGTATGGCTGAATTCTCTAAAGCCTGGAGCTCGGCTTTGACCGCGCTCAAGTCTCCTGCTTTCAACCTTTTTTCTATATCGAGCGCCGTCGCCCCCACACCTTCCGCCGTAAGACCACGTTTGTTCGCTTCTTCCGTTAATAGTTTCAAAATGTCATCAACGGATAGTGGTGTTTGCGGCTCGGCATCTCGTTTAGTGACCCAATCTTGGCCTATTACTCGAATGGGGATGCGCGGTCTTAAGCGTTCAAATCGGTGGGCAAAATTGGGATCGCTCTGCAGCTCCGCAATTCTTCCTGGGAAGGTGGAATAATCGGTTGTTCCGCTCGGATTCGAAATATCGACAATAACGTTTCTTGCGTCGGAGTGGGAACCGAAGATTTTGTCTATCACACTTCTTACTGCTTGAAAGGCCCCTTCCTTACGAACCTTCTCAGGATCCGCCTTAAACCTTGTGTGATAATGCTGGACGATTCTCCCAAATTTCTCAGGACTCCGCCGATAAAGAGCCTCGAGTTTGTCTTTCCAACCACTATAATTGGGCCCTCCGCGGCCGCCCCCCGTGGGTCCGTCGCAAAGTACCTTCTCTTCTTCGGTGAGCTTTCCTTGATCGAGAAGCTCCTGGCAGTTCGGTCCGGCCTGTGAATACCGGTTCCAATAGAGATCGGAGTCCCCCGTTTCAGGAATCTTAAAATTTCGCTGCAGCAGTAATCGAATTTGAATGCATTGGGAGTCCTTGTCGGACACTTCGTTTTTCGGATCCGGATCGCACCTGGGTAAATCTAGTGCGTTTCTATATTTTTGGCGGTGATGGCCAATGATGATGTCAAATTCTCGGATCTTGCCAGACGTGTAGAGAGCCCAGACTCGATCAATCCAACTTTGGCCTCGACCTGAAAACCCGAGACATAGGTCCTTAAGACTCTTGTCGATCTTCTTTTGCTCGAAAAGAATCTGACAGCTCTCGGAATCCGCTGGCGTTTTTTGCCAATAGAGATCCTGCGACTTCTCAGGATCCTTCAGCATTGCTGGAGGAACGCCATGCACCCAGTGTCCATTAATTCGAACGGAGACCGTGTCTGAAGCGAAAGCCCTCGTGTCCTCTCCCGCTCTCAGACCATACCCGTACCGGCTTCCAATCTCTGTCGCTTGATCCAGAGCTTGATCCGCTCTTGCGTAAAGCTGGGCGCGATCGTCATGGCTTTTCTTGGCGGCGGCGTCGTTTTCGGGAACCTTCTCGAGTTGGAACTCCTGGGCCTGCGCCTTCAAAGCCTCGCCCTCTCGCGCAACATCTCGGGCGACGGCTCTGTATATCAACGGATCGCTCTTTTCCTTTTGATGATTGAGCGCCATGGCGGTTAGCTGGAAACGATCCAATTGGCGCTTCAACACTTCGGCCGGATCTGGCGGCTTAGCCGCGGCGGTGGCTCGATTAACAAGGTCTTGAATGTCTGCCATGCTTGGAATCGGAACAAAGCCAAAAAGCTTTTGAGTCTCCGCGGCTCGGCGAGGCGCGCTTTCTTCACCCCTAAGCTTCGCAAGATCCTCGATGGGGTACTGCCCCGCCTTGAATTGCACAGAATCCAAGAAAAGCTGGTGAATGATCGCATCCCTTTTCCCATCTTCGCTCCGGGCAGCCGCCCCGCCTAGCTTATCTAGCTCACGCCCGGTTCGAGCAATGAAGTGCGGATTGAAAAAATCTTGCAAAGGGTCATTCTTTGCAAAGCGGCCCTGCTTCTTGACAACATCGTTCAGAAATCCTTCTGCAACCTTCTGGTTCTGCTCAACGTAGAGAGCCGCATTTTTCTTCAGATCCTCTCTCATCTGAGTGACTTGCTCGCCTGAGATAGGCATTCCCGGAATAATGTCAGGAGCCGGTATTTCGAAATAAGCGAGCTCCTCCATTTTGGATGGATCGATGATCAACTTGTGATCCACGACACTAATCGCAAGAACGAGCTTCGGGTGTTTCAACAAGGTAGCTTCCAAAACCCTAAGAGCAAAGGGAAGTGCCATGGGATCGATTTGTGGCAGTTCCTGGCGGAGCCGCAGCAGATACTTTTGCAAATCCTCTCGATTGAAAACTCCCGACTTATCACCCAAGAGACGTCGAATGAGGTAATCGATGTCATCGGAATATTGCGGCAAGTCGCCAATCCCGCTCCTTTCCGCATTAGAGGCCTGAAGATGATCGACAAGCCTCCTCACCATCTTGATCTCGTCCTCGCTCGGAACTTCCTCCGCTTTTTGATTCTTAAACCGATCAGGAAAATGTTCTCTTAAACTTTTTCCGGTTTGAGTTTTCAATGCGGCATCAAAATAATCGGCCAGTGCTTTCCGCGTGGGGTATCGAATGGCAGCGTTCTGCAAGGAGTCGGCAACCGATCGCAGATGCTCGCGGTTTGCGGCAAGCTGCCGTTCCCTTAACGCCCTCGCATCAAAAACGGGTGCGGGAGGTTCCGCCGGAGCCGCAGGGGCTTGGACCATTTCAGGTGGAGCATCCCCTTCCGGTGTCGTAGGTGTGGCGGGGACTACCGGAACTGCAGGCGCTGCGGGTTTTGGAAGATCTTCGGTCTGGACCTGAGGGACAACAAGGCGTCCGAGTCCTTGAGGCTGTGCCGGGTCCAGGGTGACCCCTTCTTTAGTGACGACAAATGCATTTATCAAACGCGGGCTCTCAACCAGAGTTCCCAAAATGGTTTTTATTGAAAACCGGAAATTGACGTCATCCACGCCCATCAGCTTGTGCCGAAGGGCTTCAAGATCTCGTTGTTGATCGGGCGTATTGAACGCTGGCAAGCGGCTTAAGCCCCCAAAGGCCACAGAAAGCTGGGTGAATCGTCCCCCCTCTCGCAATTGATCTTGGCGAAACTTCTTAATCTCATCGAGCTCAGTGCCAGGAAAGTGCGTGAGAATGTCTTTCGCGATTTCAGCGGGAGTTGCCTTCCACCCCAAATAAAGCCCAATCAGCTGGTAATAAGCCACCAAGTATTGTGGGCGGGACAGAAAGACATGCTCCTCTAGAAGAAGAAGCCCTTTTGCTTTCGACTCTGGAGTTCTGAATTTCGTTCCGAACTCATCACACTTCTGCTCTAGTTCGCTAGATCGCGGCGGATTGAGCTCGCGAAGGACAGAGAGAAAGATCTGGTCCTTTGTAACTGAGGCGAATTGATCCCACTTCGAGAAGATGAGAGCGGATGGAATAATCGTGTTCGCGTCCGCCCGCTCCTGGCAATTCTCCACATCCCAGACAGTCGCACTAATTCGGCCCAAGAATGACCCGAGCCCCGTAAGAAACTCTTCCTTCCTGTCCGTCGTACGTGTGAAAAATAGTTCATGACCAGGAGGGTATTGGTAGGCAAGGCGCTTTCGCGTGTCCCCCTCAGTGAGTTTCTTGTCATCGGCCTCGTAAATGGCACGAAGCACATTTTCGTGATCTTTGTGGTCAATGGAAGATCTCGCCATGCGAGCCAAGACCAGCCTCGCGGTGGGAGATAATTTTTCTAGCTTTGCGCGCACCTCCACGGGAAGACCATGGGGAGAGCCCCGATCGTGTGCGGCGACAAATCGATTCAATTCAAAAATGGAGGTTAGGGTCTCGAGC
>JAHFAF010000271.1 GCA_023250715.1 Pseudobdellovibrionaceae bacterium
TTGAACACGAAATGAACCCGGTGACGGTATTGTTTCATCCAGGTGTGGAGAGTAAATGCCGCTTTTTTACAAAAGGGGCATTGAAAATCGCTAAAGACCACGAGTTGGTCATGGGAACTAGCATTCCCGAAAGTTGCGTCTTCTGGCTTAACTTCTATTTTCTTGGAAGGTTTATCCTTGAACCCCCGGAAAAACTGCTCGAGCGCATTTTCGACGATGGAATAGGTTTGAGATTTTATTCTAATATATGGGGGCACGAGAGCTACCGCCCCGATCATGCCCAGCCAGGCCAGAAGCGTAAGAACAGGTATGGGCCATGGGAAGCGATCGATTCCCGAGTAAGTGGGGAAAATGCTTCCATGAAGTTTTGCCCTCCATGTTCTGGCTTCGGTCATCACTAGAGTAGAAAAAAGAATCCCGCCGGTACAGAGATAGGTAAAAAGACAGAGTAGGCAGAGGGTTTTCAAAGTTGCTATCTGCAGAACGAGAAGAGCCGTGTCGATGAACCCCGCGACTACTGTTAGGGCGGAGAGTGGCCGTTGGGCGCGGGCGAACAATTTGTCCTGCGGTCGGGCCAAGAGAGAAAGTAAAAGGCAGGTGAAATAGAAGATTATTCCCAGGCTCGCCATGGGAACTCCTCCAATCTCAGAGAAGTCCGAGGAGTTCACCACGTCGCAATCGGCAAATCCACCTAAAGAACAGAAGCTGGCACTTTCTTGGATTCCACTCTTGAGTCGGGTATGCTGCACGAGCAGATAAACGCTGGTCACTACCCCAAGCAAAGAGAACAGAATTTGCAATCGGTGAAAAAGAACCAGACGGGATGATTTAGTCGTCATACGAGTAGGCCTGATTATCCTGGAAAGCGTGGAAGCAGGCAAGGAGAGCCGTCGAGTGGAGCAGGAAAGAGCCGAAACGAAACAATGGGACGAGCTAGAGCGCTACCTGACCTCGCACGTTCAGGATCAGAAGCCGGCGCGCCTTAAGATTTTGGGGGATATTTTCCGGGCAACCATTAAGCTTGCTAAGGAAAACCCGGGCACGTTGAACTTAAAGATCACCGCCAGTACGCTACGGGAGCTCCGGTACTCCTTTAAGACGTTTTACCCCTATCGGCACATCCCGAAGATTACGATGTTCGGATCCGCGCGTGTTCCGCCGGGTACACCACTTTATGATTTTGCGAAAAGGTTCGGCGCTGAAGCGGTGAAGCGAAACTTTCTCATCATCACCGGAGGGGGGCCGGGCATCATGGCTGCCGGTAATGAAGGGGCCGAAAAAAGAAGCTTTGGATTGAATATTCGTCTTCCCGTCGAGCAGAGTGCAAACAAGTTTATCGACGCCGAGAAGATGCTGGTGCATTACAAGTATTTTTTCACTCGAAAGTTATTCCTTGTAAAAGAGGCCTCGGCATTTGCATTTTTCCCAGGAGGCTTTGGGACTTTCGATGAGGCTTTCGAAGTGCTTACACTTCTTCAAACCGGGAAGAGTAACCTCTTTCCCGTCGTGATGATGGAGCCGGAAGGCTTTGGTTATTGGACGAAGCTCGTGAAATTTATGGATGAGGTCCTTTTGAAAAAGGGCTTTGTCTCAGGCTCCGATAAACATCTCTACCGCATTTTTCACACCCCTCGTGAAGCACTCGATCATATCGAACTTTTCTATAAGAATTACCATTCCATGCGGTTTGTGGGCGATAAGCTCGTCGTTCGCGTGAAGAAAAGGCTTCCGGATGCGGAGTTGGCGAGGGCGCAGAAAAAATTTAGCGCCATGCTCAAGGGCCAAGAGATTGTTCAAGCGGGGCCGTTGCCAGAAGAATTGAATGAGCCAGAGATCAAGCATCTCGAGCGCCTCATTCTACCTTTCGATCGGTCGGATTATGGCGCGTTGCGTGCCTTCATCGACTTCGTCAATGAGAACACGGTATAATTAAATTCTGGCGATTCGTCAGAATTTGCCCCGAGGGCGAAGCCCGTGGGGGCCTCCTCCTTAAAGATGCTGCGTTGCATATAATAGAAAGCGCTATCTTATGACGGAAAAGGTCCTAACCTGCGTCTTTTTCCCCGATCTTCACTCCTGGGAGCGAGAGGGGCTTTTGCCCGTTGTGCAAACCTTGGAACGCTCGAATCGGGTCGAGGTGGTTGATTACGATCCGGAGGACGGCAATCTCCTTAAGGGGATGAATGCGCGCGGCCCTTTTTGGATTTTCGCCAATCGTTGGGAGCGGGCTCTTTCCTCCTTGCAACTTCCGGTTGGAACTAAAGTATTTGTCTCGGTTTTAGCTCCCCCTCGGCCTGCAGCCTTTTTTACGACATTATTTTGGAAGAGGTTTCGTCCCTTGAGTCCGGGGGTACGACTGGTTACCCATAGCCCGCTGAGCTTCCGGTTTCTATGCGAGATTAGCGGTCTTCCCCCTGAAAGAATTCACCATCTTTCGCTTCCGATGGCACTTCCAATGAAGGCCAAAATGCCCTTGAAAAAGGACATGTCCGTAGGAGTCGTCGGTCGCTTTACCGGGGAGAATAATCTTCACTTCCTTCTTAGTATTGCCCATTACGTCGCCAACAAACGTGGCGGAGTACATTTTCACCTTCTTGGGGCCGGGCCGCTTCAAAATCACTTAGAGGAAATGGTGCGCGAGCTTGGGCTTCAGGCGCATGTCAGTATAGACGAGGGCACGCCGAGTCTGCTTTCCCAGATGGACATGTTTCTTTACCTTCCACTTCAGAATAGCCATTTTCTCCCCGTGCTGAAGGCTGCATCCTTGAGCGTTCCGGTCTTGGCCTGCGAGATTCCGGGAATCGAGAATTTCATTCAAGATGGGCGAGACGGGTTTGTGGTTCCTATTCACGAGACGAAGCCGCTCGGCGAACTTGTCTTGCGTCTCGCGGAAGATGTAACTTTTCGTACCTCCCTTGGCCAGAGGCTTCAATCCAGTCTCTACTGTCGGTATCAGCCCGAGCAATTACAGGAAGATTATTCCGCCGTCCTGGGAGGGAAGGCTCAGGCGTCCATCGTGTCGGTGGCCGCTTGAACATGAAAATCGATAATTCCCCATTGCCTCAGGTACGAAAGCCAAGGCGTCTTCCGAAGCTTCTCCTTCTTCTAATCCTTGCCGCCACTCTTGTATGGGGCGGCCAGCGCTACCAACTTCCCCTGCTCATCCAAAACATTGAATGGTTGAAGGTTCGGGAGGTCGTCATTACTGCCCCGTGGCCCTTGTCCCCCGACTTGGTGAAGGCATGGCTTCCACCACTTCAAGGAAAAAATATTCTGTGGGTGGATGGCTCCCAGATTATTTCAAAGCTGAAAGAGCAAAATTGGGTGCGAGAGGTGACGTTGAAGAAGGACTACCCGAATCATCTTCGCATTGAAGTGACGGCGAAAGCGGCCAAGGCAATCGAGATCGAAAAAGGTCTCCCTTATTTTGTCGACGAAAACGGCGCTCGGATTGAAAAAGCGAGTCCTTTGATGCTCTCCGCGTGGGATTTACCGGTGATTACCCGAGAAAAAGAAGGGAGCGAATGGGTAGAGCGCGCCATCATTCGCCCCCCCCTTGCAAGAAAGGTCTGGATCCCCTCACCTTGGAGGACTGTAAACGCCATCGAAGTGCTCACTCGTTTGCAAAATGAAATTGATCCCCGCTACACCGTTTCGCAAATTTCTTTGGGCTCTTACCCGTATTATCGAGTATTTTTCTCGCGTCCTCGGCTCGAGGTTTTATTCAGCATCGAAACGTGGGATGCGCAGCTTCCCATTCTGGCATTATTAGTCCACAGCCCGCCGCGTCAAATAGGCCAACCACAGAGAATCAATTTGGTTCTTCCCAAAAAAGCAGTTGTCAGCTCCCTCCTAGTGCACTAAATTTAGCACAGGGCATTCTTCATTCGCCCTTCCTTAAAAGCCGTCAGTTGAATTTAGTAAAAAAGTTTTCCGTGAGACGAGTACCGTAAAGGGGACTTATGTCTAGCTTTAAAAAAGCATCGCGGGCGTCCGATTACTTAGTCGGGATTGATTTCGGCACGACGAAAATCTGCGTCGTCGTCGGCCAGATCACGAACGAAGGACTCGAGATCGTCGGTATCGGAAAACAACCTTCCCACGGAATTAGAAAAGGGGTGGTTGTTAACATCCCGACGACCGTGGATGCGATAAAAAAGGCAGTAGAAGTCGCTGAGCTCATGGCCGGCTGTGAAATCAACTCCGCTTACACGGGAATCGCCGGTGGGCATATTAAGGGATTCAATAGTAGCGGTGTCGTTGCTATCAAGAATAAGGAAGTCATTCAGCAGGACGTCGACAGAGCCATCGATGCCGCAAAAGCCGTGGCCATTCCTCTCGATCGGGAAGTAATTCACGTAATTCCGCAAGAGTTCACGGTGAATGATCAAGAAGGCATTCGCGATCCTTTGGGAATGGCAGGCGTGCGGCTCGAGTCCAAGGTTCATATCGTGACGGGGGCTATTTCTTCCGCTCAAAACATCATCAAGTGTGCGAATCAAGCGGGCATCAATGTAAGCGATATTGTTCTCGAGCCCTTGGCTTCGGCGGAGGCGGTTCTCTCTCCGGATGAAAAAGAATTGGGAGTGGCACTCGTTGATATCGGTGGGGGGACGACCGACATCGCGATTTATGTCCGCGGCAGCGTAGTCCATACCGGCGTTATCGCAATGGGGGGAAACCACATTACGAATGACATCGCGGTAGGCTTACGAACGTCCATCCAAGACGCGGAGACCATCAAGATCTCTTCGGGATGTGCCATGGCGTCGATGTTGCCTAGTGATCAGGTGATTCAGGTGCCGGCGGTCGGCGGGCGTAAGGCGCGTGAAATCTCTCGATCAGTACTTACTAAAATTATCGAACCGCGAGTGGAAGAAATTTTTTCTCTGGTCGCTCAAGAAATTCAAAATAGCGGTTATAAGCATCTTTTATCGACGGGTGTCGTTTTGACGGGGGGATCCTCATTGCTCGAAGGCTCTCCGGAGCTCGCCGAATTTATTTTGGATTTACCGGTACGTAGAGGTGCCCCCCAGGGGGTGGGCGGGCTTCTGGATGTTGTAAGCTCGCCCATCTACTCTACCGCAGTGGGACTTTTGTTATATGGAATGAAAAATCAGTCCGAGGTTCGTTTTAAGATTCGTGACGACGAAAATATCTACGCGAAAGTAGTGACCCGAATGAAATCCTGGCTTGGAGAAGTTTTTTGAGTCGGGAAAAAACTAGGAAGGAGACCTAGCATGTTCGATATCGTCGAAAAGACCGCTAGCCAAGGGGCAAAGATCAAGGTGGTGGGTGTCGGTGGAGGAGGAACCAACGCGGTCGCGACCATGATCTCAATGGGATTAAATGGGGTCGATTTCATCGCGGCCAATACGGACAGTCAGGCGCTGGACGCCCATCCGGCTCAAAATAGGATTCAACTTGGATCTGAGCTGACAAAGGGGCTCGGGGCAGGGGCGAACCCGGAGGTGGGGAAGAAAGCTGCACTCGAAGATAGCAGCCGGATCTCCGAAATGCTCTATGGTGCGGACATGGTCTTCATCACGGCGGGAATGGGAGGCGGCACGGGAACGGGGGGAGCTCCCGTCATCGCGAACATAGCGAAAGAAGCCGGTGCTCTTACCGTTGGCGTCGTCACGAAGCCCTTTAACTTTGAGGGTAAAAAGAGAAGGAAAAACGCCGACAAGGGCATTATGGAGTTGAAAGATGCCGTCGATACCTTGATTTGCATTCCGAACCAAAGACTACTCTATGTCGCGAATGAAACGACGACCATGTTGGATTGTTTCAAGAAGGCGGACGAAGTTCTCCTTCAGGCGGTAAAGGGTATTTCCGACCTCATCAACATTCGCGGGCTCATCAATTTGGATTTCGCGGACGTGAGGACGGTCATGTCCAATAAAGGAATGGCCCTGATGGGAACAGGGGTGGCTTCCGGAGAGAATCGAGCCATCGAGGCGGCGAGAAAAGCGATCTCTTCCCCTCTTCTAGAAGATGTTTCGATCAATGGTGCCACAGGAATCATTATCAACATCACGGGCGGCCCGGATCTTACTCTATTCGAAGTGAATGAAGCCTCCTCGCTCATTACGGAAGAAGCCCATGAGGACGCGGAGATCATCTTTGGTTCGGTGATTGATGAGACTCTGAAAGATGAAGTCCGCGTGACCGTGATTGCAACCGGCTTCAACCCGGTCGTACAACCTGATGCGGGAGATGTGATTACACCGGCGAAGTCGGAAATAGCTCCGCCAGCCGAGGCC
>JAHFAF010000272.1 GCA_023250715.1 Pseudobdellovibrionaceae bacterium
TTTAGGCCGCGACGTGAATACCGCGAAGAAGCAGCTAAAGGAAGCCGAAGAGGATAAAAAAGAAGCCCAAGCCAAGGGCAAGATTCAGATCATCGAGCGCGTAGACGAGGAAGAAAAGGATACGGAAGAGGCCGTCGCCGGTGGTAACGAGGTGGAGGAAAAGAAGGAAAAAAAGAAAGGCAAAAAAGTTGCCAAGCGGCCCAGTAAGAAAGAAGAGGTATCGACGTGAAAGAAGAAACGATTCCTGAGCTCTCCAAGACTCTTTGCAATCGTCTTTTGACGGATTTGGAAAACGCGAAGCGCCCGGTGCTCGAGGCAATTAAGTGCTCCTTGGATAATTCCAAGTATTCTCCGTCTGTGGGGTATCTCACACCCGGCAACAAAATGGTTCGTACCGAGCTCAATGTTTCGTCGGTGCAGAAGATGTCTCGTGCCATTTTTATCTTGGAGATTTTGCTTCGCAATATCGATACGGGTGCTGTGAACACGAAGCGCGAGCTTTACTATATTTCCAAAGGTGAAATTAAGCATAACCCGGAGCTGAAGCCGCTCGATTTCGGAGATCAATCGGAGAGTGATTCCGTCATCGATTTTATCTGCGAAATGTTAGAGTGCTACCGTGAAGAGCTTAACTGCTATGCGAACGATCGCGGTGGCCAGACGTATTCCAATCAGCTTGTTGTCACCGAGACCTTGCCGGACGGTGGAAAAGCCGTCGTGGATCTGGGCTCCATGGGAACGACACCTTTTCAGCCGAAGAACCGCCCTCAGAGCTTAAGGCTTAAGGCGAAATCGAAAATCGATTTTTGCCTCGTCGTCGAGTCCGAAGGTACGGCGAATACTTTTGTCGCGAACGGATTTTGCAAGCGCAATAAAGCGATCCTCATGGGTGCTCAAGGCGTGCCTAGTAATGCCGTTCGGGGCTGGTGCAAACTTATTCAAGACGAGCTTAAGATCCCGATCTATTTCTTCGGAGATCTGGACGCCTATACGCTGCAAAATATTTTCCGTACGTTGAAGGCCGGCTCGGCTGCGAGCTTAATCCGAAATTCCGATTTTTCGGCTCCGGATGTGCGGTTCTTGGGTGTGCTACCTGAGGACATCAAGAAGTATGATCTCGACGATTATCCCGTAAAAGAAAATGATATCGGCGAGGCCCGAGCCTTGAAAAAAGCGGCCGATGCGTTGAAAAACGATCCCTTCTTCCGCGATAAGCGAAACAGAGGACTCTCCAAAATTCTGGAGTGGCTCCTAAAGAACAAGCGTCGATGTGAGCAGCAAGCCTTCTTCACCGTCGACCCACGCGATCCCACGATGCCAGAAAAAATCATCATCGAAAAAATCAAACGCAAAGACTACGTCTAATTCCTTGGAAAGCGACGTTCACTTTTCAAGGAATCAAATAGCCTTGAGAGATTAGCCAATCGTAGACGTGGCGGACGATTCCGCTTCCGCCGTTTGCGGGAATTACATGGTGTGCGATCCGTAGGATTTCGGGGTGGCTGTCCTGGGGGGCGATAGGGTAGCCGACCTTGCGCATGCAGCCCAGGTCATTACAGTCATTTCCCACGTAGAGAATTTCTTCGCAGGAGATATTCCGCTTTGCCACGATTGCCGCGAGACCGTCCTCTTTGTTTTTTTGACCCTGTAAGACTTCCATTCCAAGTTTTCTGCCGCGCGCGGAGACAACCGGGTTCACTTCCGTCGATAAAATGACCTGCTCCAGATCGAGCTTTCGAATTTCGCCCATCCACCAGCCGTCGGAGCGATTGCAGGCCACCGTTTCCTTGCCGTCTTCCGACACCCAGACGCGATTGTCGGTCAATACCCCGTCGAAATCGTAAACGATGAGACGAATTTTCAAGCGCATTAGCCTGTAATCTCCCAATCGATGGGTTCTTTTCCCATTCCCCGCAAATGAGCATTCGCCTTCGAAAATGGCTTACTCCCGAAAAAGCCATAGTGCGCCGAAAGAGGCGAGGGGTGAGGGGACTCCACGATCCTATGAATGGAATTCGTAATGAGCGCCTTCTTTTTCCGTGCTGGCGCACCCCACAGAATAAAAACGATCGGATCCGATCTGTCGTTCAAAAGTGCGATGATTCTGTCCGTGAAATTTTCCCACCCTTTAAGCCGGTGAGAATTAGCTTGCCCCTGCCGCACGGTAAGAACTGTATTGAGAAGTAGAACGCCCTGGCTCACCCAATGAGAAAGCTCGGAGGCGCCCGTGTCCACCTTCTTGCCGAGGTCCGACTGAATTTCTTTGAAAATATTCCCAAGGCTCGGGGGCTTCGGCTTCAGGTCATTCGGTACGGCAAAAGAGCGTCCAATCGCCTGGCCTGGTCCGTGGTAAGGATCCTGTCCTAAAATGACGACCTTCACCCGATCGTAATCGAGATCTTGCAGGGCCCTTAAAACCCGTTCTCTCGTCGGGTAAATCGGTTTTCCCGCACGGTATTCCTGACGAAGAAATCCGGTGAGATCTTGAAAGTAGTTTTTTTCCGCTTCCGGTGCTAAGTGCGATCGCCAGTTCGAAGGTAAGTTTTCAGGAAATGTCATTTCACTATCTTCGCGGTGAGGATGCGGTCACCCACTTCCAACTTTTCCGCGACCTCCATGCCTTTTACGACTTTTGCAAATAATGTATAGCGGCCGTCGAGATGAAGATTCGGCGCAAGATTGATAAAAAACTGACAACCGCCCGTGTCTTTCCCGGCGGTGGCAACCCCCACCGTGCCGCGGGCGTGCAACAAATTGGAAACTTCATCCCGCACCAAATAACCTGGGCCTCCGTAGCCGTCCCCCCTGGGATCGCCGCCCTGGACGACGAAATTTGGAACCACCCGGTGAAAATTTTTTCCGTCGTAAAAAGACTGCTTCAAAGAGCCTTGTTTCACCAAACGCACAAAATTTAAGGCATTAAGGGGTGCCTCGGGAATCATCTGCAGGTGAATTTCCCCGCGGGTTGTTTGCAAGACTACCTTTGCCTTAGTCGCCGCCGCACTTTCTGAAAGGGTCGGTGGGGTGGCGATGATTTTACTGTTTAATGGAATTTTCGCTGTCAGATCTTTTTTCTCATTAATTTTCTTAAGCGCTTTTACGGCCGCTTCCACGACGAGACGTTGCGGCTCCTTATCGATCAGGTCCTCGAGGAATATCTCATGAGAGGAATCTCCCACAGAGCCTAAAGCGTCGAGTAAGGCGACTTTTGCCTCCACTTGATCGGGCGCCGAGAAAAGAAGGTAAACAGCAAGAATGGACGGCGCGAATTCCCTCCATTTGTATTTTTCGGCAATCTGAACGGCAATTGAGCTCACGGCAATGTCCGCGCGTTCTACCGCCTGTTTGAGTGCTGCTTTCATCTCGGAAGTGAATTTATCCTCCGTAAGGCTGGAAGTGGCATCCACCGCCTCGGTGGCCACGCGAATCTCGTTATGTGTAATGAAGGGAATGAGTCTGTCCAGATCTTCCGATTGCCCTAAAATTCCTAGTGCTGCCACGGCCGAGGGAAGAAGAGGGGAGGCCGGCGCTTTCAAGACTTCCGAAACCAATTGTCGGCCCGTTGCCGGTTGGATTCGGGAGAGCGCTTTCAGGGCAGCGCTTTTTACCCACAGCGATTGAGAAGATCGGTAGAGCGCTGTAATCGGTTCCGCCAAAGCAAGTGCTGTAACCTGGTGGTTCCCGGCGCTGTCGAGGGTCTGCACGAGTAGTGAAGCGTTGTTGTCGGTCAATGCCTTTTTGTAGGCCGCGATCCCTTCTTCAGTGAGGGCGTGTCCTGCGAGAGATTTAATTGCTTCGATTCGTGTGCCCAAATGTGTGTCGTGCAAGATCTGCTCGGTCAAGAAATGAACGGCGCTTGTCGTCTTGATTTTCCCGAGCACTCTGCAGAGTAAGGCTCGCACATCGGAAGAGGTGGTTGCTTGGGCGGCAAGGACAATCTTGTCGGTTGGAAAAAGAGAAGGGTCTCCCTTGAACCTCGAGAGCGCGAAAGCCGCGGAAAGCCCTACGGGCTCGGGCCGAGCAATGAGCTCGGCTAATTTGTCGATAAGGCCTGGCGGCACGGCCCACTTTTCTGATCCCCCACTCCACAGAATTCCCAGCGCATGACAGGCGGAATCGAGTACGACATCCTTCGAGTGCTCGTTTAAGGCATTGAAAACAGTATTTACCGTCTGTTCATTTCCGGCTCGGCCGGCGGAAACAAGGAGGGCGGCAATTACTTCCGGATCTTTTTGCAAGACTACATTCTGTGTAATTTCTTTGATGGCATTCTTGTTTTGGATGAGCCCCAATGCAAAGGCGGCGGCCTTTTTTAGCTCTCGATTGTCTTTGTCTTTTTTTCTTAAGATGCGTGTAATCGCTTCCATCGCCGCCGGATCTCCGATTCTTCCGATGGCCCGAAGTGCGGGGATGGCGAGACTATCTTTGGAGCTTTGAATTGCACCCAAAAGAAAAGGATCTTTTTCCTTTCGAAGATCTTCCGCGATTAAAATCTTTTCGAGATCAGAAACGGGTGCCGCAAATGACGGCCCATCGAATACGGAGGGAATCGGCGAGCTGGACGGAGCTTGAGAGGGCTTACGATTTCGACGTCTTGCGAGTACTTCATTTGATCCAAGAAGCCCTACGCAGAGAAAGGAAAAAATAAAGATCCGAGAAGTCATAAACTCCAATTTTAACTTTTGTGTTCAGAAATACACAAGTACAGTTTGACGCGCGAAAAGTTTTTCCGTAGTACAACTTCAGACGCTACGAAAGTAGCATCTCCTAAGAACTGGTTTTTGACCAGGGAGTACTTCTTACCGCGGAGAGCGGTCCCCTTACCCGGGGGCAGTTCCCGAATTTTTCGACTCCCCATAAATCCTAAATAGTTATGCTGGATTTTACCGGCGCGGGTTGCGTTGAATTTCGCCAGCATGTCTAGCTTTGTCGCTTGCGACAAGGCCTTGGAGATAAGTGTCATGAATACATCAGTTCGCTTCCTAATGGCGTTGGCTTTGGGCTTTGCTGGGACCTCGGCGTTTGCCGATGGTTTCCGTTGCGAGGGGGATTCCTCCACGCTTCGCGTGAAGCTCTACAATCAAGTCCAGCCCGAGAAGGGCACCCGAAATCCCGCTACGATGGTCATCAGTGATGCACATCAAGGGACACTTTTGGTGGCCTCTGGGGATGAGATTCGCAAGCACAACCGGCAGAACACGGTCCAGTACGTGGTCGAAGGCAACAAGAAATTGGGCGCCGAGACTGCGATTCTTCAGGTCGCGTTCAAGCAAGGTCGCGAGACGATTGCCGAGGGTGATGAAGTAGATGGCCAGTTAATTCTGGTCTCCGAAGAAGGCGATCGCGAAGTCTTCGAGCTTTCCTGCGCCCGTTACAAGAAGCAGTAAAAGCTATCCCGGGGCCCAAAGCCCCGGGACCAAACCTTACATGGGTTGGGGAGAAGCGGAGGGATTCACCCCCCTCCGCTTTCTTTTTTTAAGGGGCTAGTGTACGTATTTGCGAGCGTAGCGAAGCAATCTCATTGATTTAGCCACTCTCATGAGATTGCTTCGCTGCACTCGCAAATTCAGCAAAAATGGATTTTCTAGCCACATTAAATGAAAAACAACGCGAAGCGGTAACTCATGGGGATGGTCCCATCCTGATTCTGGCCGGGGCGGGGTCGGGAAAGACCCGCGTGCTTACACACCGCATCGCTTATCTCATCCAAAAACACCACGTCGATCCTTCCCAAATCTTTGCGGTGACCTTTACCAATAAGGCTGCTGCCGAGATGCGGCACCGTGTTCTGCAGCTTTTGTCGGCCAATACGGAAGCAAGTTTCTTCAGCCGGGAGATTTGGGTCAGTACGTTTCACTCGGCCTGCGTAAAGATCCTTCGCTCCGACATCCACCACCTAGGCTACAACAATCAGTTCACTATCTATGACGATTCCGATCAGCTATCGGTGGTAAAAGCCTGCATGAAGGAGCTGAATATTTCTGATAGCTCCATCTCGCCGAAGGCGATTCAATCGAGAATCAATAAGATCAAGAACGATGGGATTGATCCGGCGAAATATGAATCGAACTATGGAGGTCCGTTCGAAGATCTCTTCGAAAAAATTCTCGCGCGTTATACGGAAGTGCTCAAAGTATCTTCCGCGGTGGATTTTGCCGATCTCATTTATCTCACGGTGAAACTCTTTCAAACTCAAAGTAAGACTTTAAAGGCCTA
>JAHFAF010000273.1:0-4281 GCA_023250715.1 Pseudobdellovibrionaceae bacterium
ACTCAAAGTAAGACTTTAAAGGCCTATCAAGATCGCTTTCCTTATCTCTTGATTGATGAGTACCAGGATACGAACCGGTGCCAGTACCTCCTGATGAAGCTGCTGGCGGGCGATCGCGCGAATCTTTGTGCTGTGGGCGACGAGGATCAATCGATTTACCGATGGCGAGGTGCCGACATCTCGAACATTCTGAACTTCGAAAAAGATTTCCCGAGCGCCGCCATCTTCAAGCTTGAGGAAAATTACCGCTCGACGAAAAATATCATTGAGGCCGCGAGCCACGTGATCTCTTACAACACCGAGCGAAGGGATAAGAAGCTTTGGACCAAGAATGAGCCCGGGGAAATCATTCCAGTGCTCGAGTGTTACGACGAGCACGATGAAGCCCACAAGGTAACTGCCGAGGTCTCTCGCCTAGCGGGAGAGGGCTTGAGTCTCAATCAGACGGCAATTTTTTATCGAACCAACGCTCAATCGCGCTTGCTGGAAGACATGCTCCGCGCGAAGGGGATTCACTACCAAATCTTCGGCGGTTTGAAGTTCTACGATCGATTGGAAGTGAAGGATACGCTCGCGTACTTGAAGCTTCTTGCTAATCCCGACGATGATGTGAGTTTTCGTCGGATCATAAACGTTCCGGCCCGTGGATTAGGGGCAGTATCCATCGAACGATTCAGTGAGGGGGCAAGACGCGCAGGGATGCCGCACTACCGTTTTCTGCAGGAGGTCTGCGCGGGGGGCATCGCCTTTGATCTCGGGCGGGGCCGCAAGAACTTCAAGCAGTTTCACGATCTCATTGAGGCCTTAAGAGCCGCGAAGGTGAGTCTTCTCCCCTCGGATCTCATCAATATGGTGCTGGAGGAGAGCGGGTACCGAAGAAGCCTGGTCGAAGAAGGTACGGTCGAAGCGCAGAGTAGGTTAGAAAACTTGGCGGAATTGCGCCAAAGTGTCATCGAGTTTGAGTTGCGTGCAGGAGGCGAAAACCTCGAGAAGGAGATTTCTCTCGACGGATTCTTGCAGGAGATTGCCCTTGTTTCCGATCTCGATCGCTACGACCCGGAAGCACCGGCTCTTAAGATGATGACCCTTCATATGGCCAAGGGGCTAGAGTTTGACGTCGTTTTCGTCGTCGGTTTGGAGGAGGAGCTCTTTCCGAATATCCGCCCTTGGGAAGCGGAAGAGGAATCGGATGTGCAAGAAGAGCGTAGGCTTTGTTATGTCGGAATGACTCGAGCACGGAAAAAGCTTTATCTTCTCTATGCGAAAAACCGAACGGTGTTTGGAACTGCGCACTTTCGCGTGATGAGCCGCTTTATCGAAGAGATTCCTAAGGAATATCTCGAGATGAAAAAGGCGGACTATTTTGCCCGCCGGCGCCATTATTTGGATCGTCCTGGATTGCCTGAGCCTTCAAGAAATCTCGAGGAGGACTTTAGTCAGGTCTATGAGGAAGGGAATGAAGACTCCCAGGCCAGTGACTATGAAGAAGGGGAGAGCCTTCGCATCGGCTCCAAAGTAGTTCATCCGGCCTTTGGAGAGGGCGTTATCCGGAGGCATCTTGGCGAAGACAAGGTCATCGTGGAATTCCGCGGCCAAGGGATGAAAAAAATTTCTCTTAAGTTCACTCAGCTAAAACATGTTTGACATTGCTACCGAGGCGGAGCGATTCGGGTTGAATCGCAGGATGTCCGAGCCATGGGGGAAAAAGCTTTCTGATGAAGTTTTCCTCGGCCGTTGCGATCGACTAAATAAGCACCTTTTTGGCCGGAAGTTCATCACTACTTACATTTGGAAAGAAAAGAGCGAAATCGTAAGCTCCCTGGATGCTCTCGAAGTCGATCTCATCGTCAATCGGCCCGAATTGAAGCTCGTGCGCGGGGTCTTAATCGCGAATGTAATTACTCCTGTAGAACATCGAAAAAAAGGACACGCGACCGAGTTATTGAAAAGTTATTTCAAGGAATTCCCCGAAATAGCGGGCGTTTTGTATTCCGATATTGGGCCAGGGTTCTACAGACGTTTTGGATTTCATGAAAGCCCCATTTCCTCACTCACGGTTCCCGCTGGCTATAGCGATTTGAAAATAGAGCGTGTGGGAATGGAGGAAGGGATTAAGCAGATTGATCAAAAGCGTTGGAGAGCAATGCGAGATACCCAAGGGCCAGCACTCTCATTGCAGCCGAACTTCCTATTTCTGGATTGGCAAATTGAGCGGTACCGCTATTTCGCCGAGGTGGCTCGGCATTCCTTTCCATCTCGGGTTTTCTACCGGTGGGGGGAGTCTTGGGCCTTGGCAGTCCCCCATTTTCTTTTCGATCAGGTGGAAGTGTTTTGGATGAACGAACTCAACTTGGATTTGTTGAACGCGATAGCTAGAGATTTGGGCGTGAGCAAGATTGTGTATTGGGGACAGGGCGAGGGGAAAGTTGAGTACCCTATGGCTCGCAACAATAGGGCAATCGAGTCTCTTGCCTTCCTGGACGCGCAGTTAATAGATTGGTGGTAGCTCCCGTCTCGGGAATGCCCCCCCTACTAACATATTAAATGAAGACGTGGGGTGAGCTCAACGTGTTCAAAAAGACTACGCCCGGATCCCTCTAGAATACGCCATTTTTATTGGACCAATTCGGCTGCAGCGACCACATTGGGAAGCCAATCCGCTTTGCCGTCGCGCTTTAGGTTGCGAAAGGTGAGTTCCAGGCGAGTTACCATTTCGGCGTGACTTCTTTTTCCAATTTTGCAGGTCAAGACTGCTGCCGCGTAGGAAATCTGCGGATTCGAGCGGCCATCGGCCCCGACCATGTCTTCCAAAGAGCCCGCCATGCCGTCCAAAATTTTCACCCAGTCATTGAGCTTTTGCTTGTCTGCGGCACGACAGCTCGCGAGTACACCAGCTGCCATCGTGTGGCCGGCTAGATTGGGAAAGCGTTGAGTGGAGACCATCCAATCGTAAATTGCATGAAAAGAAGAGGAACCTGGGACCACGATCCCGTTTTTCTCCATCTGGCCCAAGTTAGAATCGTCGGCAAAAGCGAAATGGGCCAAAAAGAGCATTGTAATCACTAGGAAAATACGCATGAAAAACCCCCAGTATCTGCGAGCGGTAGCGAAGCAGTCTCATAATACCTGCTAGGTCGATGAGGTTGCCTCGGCCTACGGCCTCGCAATGCCCGCTCAAAACTATTGAATGAGCGGGCGATTATACGGATTTTGAAAAAACTGCCTAGATGCAAAGTTTGTCACTGGGGAGCTCCCCATGTTAAGAGTCCGGGATGCTTACGAAAGAGGAAGTCCTAAGAATCGCAAGGCTGGCCCGTCTCAGCCTGACCGAGGAAGAGGTCACCACCTACCAGACCCGTCTGGGAAGGGTCCTCGATTACATCCAAGAGCTTAGTCAGCTGAAAATCCCCGGGGATGCCTTCGTAAAGCATATTCCCAAGGATGCTGTGAGCTTTAGGGAAGACAAGGCCGTGGCCTTCCCGGACGTAAAAGCTCTTTTGAAAAATGCCCCGGCTTCGGAGGCGGATAGTTTCGTTCTGCCCCCTATCATCGAGCAAGGCTAATGGATCTATTGAAATTGGACATTCAAGATCTCTTGGAAGGATATGAGCGCAAAGAGTTCAAGCCCGGTGAAGTGGTCGCGGGCTATCTTGAGTCAATCCACAAACACAATCCCAAACTCAATGCATTTCTCGAAATCAATCCAGCGGCCTCGAAAAAGCGGGCGCAAGAGTTAGAGGGCCGAGCGAATGAAATGGCGAAACTCCCCCTCTATGGAGTGCCAATCGCTATAAAAGACAATTTCCTGGTAAAGGGCTGGAAGGCGACGGCCGGCTCCAAGATTCTCAAAGATTATGTCTCTCCTTATACGGCAACGACAGTGGAGCGTTTGGAATCCGCGGGCGCTATCGTCATCGGAAAAGCGAATTGCGATGAATTCGCGATGGGCTCTTCCAACGAGAATAGCGCCTATGGGCCGGTGAAAAATCCATGGGATTTGGAAAGAGTGCCCGGCGGATCGAGCGGAGGCTCGGCTGCTGCAGTGGCAGCTGGCTTAAGTGCGGGGGCGACGGGCACCGACACGGGCGGTTCCATCCGACAGCCGGCCAGTCTTTGCGGGGTTGTGGGGCTCAAACCCTCCTATGGTCGCGTGAGCCGCTACGGCATTGTCGCTTACGCAAGTTCCCTCGATCAGGTTGGTCCGTTTGGAAAGAGCGTTTGGGATGTTGCTCGCCAGCTCGAAGTGATGGCCGGGTACGATAGCAAAGATGCCACGAGCTC
>JAHFAF010000273.1:4291-6214 GCA_023250715.1 Pseudobdellovibrionaceae bacterium
TGGTTCCGAAATATACGAATGAGCTATCCAAGTTTTCCTTGCGGGGTCTATCTGTGGGAGTGGCGAAAGACTGGCTTGAAGGGATCGATCCGGAAGTCAGGGCCTCTTTTGAAACGGCCGTAGATGTCTTGAAGGGAGAGGGAGTGAAGGTGGTCGATGTCCGCCTTCCCAACAGCAAGCATGCGTTATCCACGTATTATCTGATCGCCCCTTCTGAGTGCAGCAGCAATCTCGCACGCTACGACGGTGTTCACTATGGTCACAGAACTTCCGCTCCGATAAAAAACGGGGAAGAGCTTTATTTGAAGAGTCGCGGTGAGGGATTTGGCCGTGAGGTAAAGCTTAGGATCATGCTGGGGACCTATGCTTTGAGCGCGGGTTACTATGACGCCTATTATATGAAAGCGAATCAGGTGCGTCGTCTCGTTCAGCAGGATTTTGAAGAGGCCTTCTCTCAAGTCTCTTGTATTCTCTCGCCCACTTCGCCTACCACGGCATTCAAGCTAGGCGCTAAAACAGACGACCCTCTAACGATGTATTTGTCGGATATCTACACACTTCCTGTGAATCTCGCGGGTCTTCCAGGGCTGTCCGTTCCTTCGGGGGTGGACTCGAAAAGTTTGCCGATTGGATTGCAAATGATTGGAAAGCCCTTCGATGAGTTGGGCCTCCTGCAGCTTGCACATGCCTACGAAAAACTTCGCGGGGTATTGCCAGGACCGAAACTATGAGTGCCCCGCGAGATAAATACGAGGTCATTATCGGTCTTGAGGTGCACGCTCAGCTCCTCACCCACAGTAAAATGTTTTGCGGGTGCCAGAATCTCTTTGGTGCCGGCACAAATACGTTGATTTGTCCCGTTTGCACAGGACAACCTGGCTCTCTGCCCGTGATTAACCAGCACGCAGTAGAGCTTGGGGTGAGAGCAGCCATTGCCCTTCATTGCGAAGTCCATACGGAGAGCGTTTTTGCGCGTAAAAACTATTTTTATCCCGATCTGCCCAAGGGTTATCAGATCAGCCAGTACGAAAAGCCCTTCTGTACAAAGGGGTATCTCAATATCTTCATGAAGAGTGGTGAGCAAAAGAGAATTGGTCTTACCCGCATTCATTTCGAGGAAGATGCGGGGAAGTCGATTCACGGTAGCGGCTCGACAATGGTAAACCTCAATCGCGCAGGCGTCCCTCTCTGTGAAATTGTAAGTGAGCCGGATATTCGAAGCTCGGAAGAGGCGGGCCAGTATTTAAGAACGCTTCGAAATATTTTGCGCTATGCCGATATCTGCGACGGAAATATGGAAGAGGGAAGTTTTCGTTGCGACGCGAATATCTCTTTGCGTTTGAAGGGGGCGCCAAAATTTGGGACGAGAGTGGAGCTGAAAAATATTAACTCCTTCCGGTTCGTCGAGCGCGCCATCGATTATGAAGTGGATCGCCAGGCGGATCTTCTGGATCGAGGCGAGAAAATTGTACAGTCCACCCGTGGCTGGAACTCCGCGAAAGGGATCACTGAGCTCATGCGCGAGAAGGAAGAGGCGCACGATTACCGCTATTTCCCGGAGCCCGATCTTCCTTCTCTTGTGATATCGCCGGAGTGGCGTGAGGAAATCGCGGCCAAAATGCCGGAATTACCGGAGGCAAAACGCGAACGGTTTAAGACCCAATACCAGCTTAGTGACTACGATGCGGGAGTGCTGACAGCCTCTCGAGAGCTCGCTCGTTATTATGAATCGGTTGCGGCCGCCACGAAAAACCCGAAGTCTTCCGCAAATTGGATTGCCAATGAACTTTTGGGGAGGCTGCACGCGGCGGGGCAGGAAATCGAGGCAAGCCCGGTAAGCCATGAGAATATGGCGGGCCTCATCTTGAAAATCGAGTCGGGAGAAATTAGCGGAAAGATCGCGAAGGTGGTCTTTGAAGAGAG